>JBEIDK010000025.1:0-32098 GCA_040383485.1 Flavobacteriales bacterium | reverse complement strand
GGCTGCAAAAACTATAGTAACTAATCCTGCTACTAACCATAAATACATAATGAATTTGTAAAAATTTTTCACATTTAAAAATTAACACTTCAAAAGTAATAGAATTAAATTAGTTTCTTACTCATAAACGAATTACAAACTATGGCTATTATTTTAAGAAAAACTGGCCTGCTTTAAAAATCTTCTCAAAAACATAATACTGTGTAACAATAAAATCTTCTTTTTTACCATCTATAATAGTAAACATCCTTTCAATATCATAATCAGTTGGGTTTCCTGCATCATCCAATACTCCCTTATCAACAGGTTTTTTGTAAAAGGTAACTGACCTTATTATACCATCGGTTGCTAAAATGTCAATTTTAAAAATGGGCATTTGCATGGCAGAATCTTTTCTTGTTTGTCTCACAGCATCTGATATGGCCTCATAATTCAAATTTCTAAACTGCAATAAATATGTGTTAACCTTAGCTGTATCAAAATTTTGAACCTCTTTATTGTCGACTACTAATTTAATTTTACTCAGTTGATTTTCGACTGTTCTTGTGATTGAAAAAGAACTTTTTGGATTGGTATAATTAGTAAAGTTTACTTTATTAATTTCGTTATAGTTATAGTCGAAAACAGTTGTTGCACGCCAAATATTTTCTTTTGAAGAAAAGTTTGGCGTAAGGTATCCTTCAAAACCAGGAATGGTAACCGCAAAAGGAGTAGATGAATTTTCGAGCATCATGTAGGTGCCAGTGCTAGTTTGATTTGCTCCTCCAACATAAAAAGTTTTTAGGTTATTCCCCTTGCTGTAAAGTTCAACTTTTATTCCTGTTGTTGCAAGTTGTTTTACAATATTATTGAAAGCATTTTTAGCTACTGGAGAACTTACTTGCAATTTACAAACCACACTTAAAAAGTTTTTTACAACATCGGGTCTTGCATAATATTTGCCATTTAAAAGCCATCTATTATTATCTTTCTTTTCAAGTAATACCTTATTACCTGCTTTGTCAGCTATAAAAAATTTATCAATAATGGCAGTGTCTTTTACTGCAAAATCAGTTAGTTCTTTCTTTAATGTCGTAGATTTTTGCTGAAAATAAATGTAAACTGATAAACCTATCAGTACAACAAGTGCAATTAGTAGTTTTAAATTTTTCTTTATCACCTTTGGTTTGTTTTTATAGTTACGCGTTTTCGGTAAGGAAATTACCTTCCTTTATCATAATTTACTGTTATGGTTTGCGTTTGAGGAATAGACTGACAGGTAAGCACAAAGCCTTCTTTTACTTCTTGGTCAAGTAAAGCGTAGTTTACTTTCATTTCAACCTTGCCTTCAGTTAATAAAGCCCTACAAGTGCAGCATGAACCTCCTTGACAAGCATAAGGAGCATCAAGTCCCGCATTTATAGCAGCATCCAATACATTTTCACCAGGTGCAATGTTTACAGTAAATGTATCACCATCTAGTATTATTGTAGCAGTACAATTTACTGCTGAATCAACAGATATAGTATTTTCTGCAGCAACAGGAGCTGTAAAATATTCTAAATGTACTTGATGTTTAGGCACAAAAAGTTTTTGTAATGTTCCTTCAACACTTTGCATCATAGGTGTTGGGCCGCAAATAAAATATTCGTTATCACCAAAAGTAGTGTATTTATTAATCAACATTTCAACCATTTCTGGCTTCATAATACCTGTTAACTCAGCGGGATGATTTGAATTTTCTGGCTTCTCTAAAACGTGAACCACTTTAAGTTTATCAGGATTAGCAGTTTCTAAATCTGACAATTGCTGTTTAAAAATTGTTGCCGACTCATTTAAATTGCCATATAATAAAATAATTTTACTATCAGGTTCACTTACCAAAACAGTTTTAATAATCGAAAGCATTGGAGTTATTCCACTTCCCCCTCCAAATAAAATATAGCTTTTCTTATTGCTTGATTTCATTTCTGAGTGAAAGTTACCCATAGGAGGCATAACCTCAATTGAGTCGCCAACTTTATAATTGGAATTCAGAAATATTGAACCCTTGCCACCTACAACTTTTTTTACTGCAATGCGCAAATCTTCATTTAGAACAGGGCTGCTGCATACAGAATATGAACGACGCAAATCTTCGCCATTAACTAGTAGCTTGAATGTTATATATTGACCTTGCTTGTAAGAAAAAATATCTTTTAAGTCGCTAGGAATATGAAATGCTATAGAAACACAATCAGCCGTTTCTTGAGTAATTTCTGAAATAGCAAGAGAATAAAATTTTGACATATTAGTATAATATTGTGGCGCAAAAATAAAACAATTCATTTAACAGCAACATAGTATTTTTGTTTATTCAAAATGATGATATGAAATATTCAACAATTAATATAAATGGAAAACTATTAAGTCTTGAAAATCCGATTGTAATGGGCATTTTAAACTTAACACCCGATTCTTTTTACGATGGCGGAAAATTTAGAAATGAAAATGAAGTAATTGCTCAGGTTGCTAAAATGCTAAATGAAGGGGCGACAATTATAGATATTGGGGCACAATCAACAAGGCCTCGCGCGGAGTTTCTTTCTAAAGAAATTGAAATAGAAAGATTATTACCGATTCTTAAATTTATTAGAAAAGAATTTCCTGAAGCAATTATTTCCATAGATACATTTTACAGCCAAGTAGTAAGAGCTTGTTATGATGAAGGGGGTTAATTTAATAAATGATATTAGTGGTGGTGGTATAGATACCAAAATGTTTGAAACTGCTGCTCAACTTAAATTACCTTATATTTTGATGCATAGCAGAGGGACGCCACAAACCATGCAAAGTATGACAGATTATGAAAACTTAGTGGGAGAAGTTTACAGGTATTTTACTGAAAAAATATCATTATTAAAAGAAGCAGGAGTTCATGATATTATTATTGATTTAGGATTCGGTTTTGCTAAAACTACTGAACAGAATTATGAGTTATTAAAAAGCATGGAAGTATTCAAATCTTTAGGCCATCCTATTTTAACTGGTATTTCAAGAAAAGGCATGATTTACAAATCACTTGATACGAGTGCTGAAAATTCATTGAACGGTACAACAGTACTAAATACCTATGCACTTTTAAATGGTTCAAAAATATTAAGAGTACACGATGTAAAGGAGGCAATGGAAGCAATTAAATTATGTTCACATTTAATTAGCTAAATTCATCTGAATCTTTTGTACAAGTTATATTTCTCAATAAAACTAATGCCTTTGAAAAATTATTTAATATTGCAATCTCTAAAAATAAATATCAATTTTAATTACGATGAAATACGGATTCGGCACAAAAGCAATACATGCAGGTCAAGAGCCTGACCCAAGCACAGGAGCAATCATGACTCCCATATATCAAACATCAACTTACGTGCAAGCAAGTCCAGGTAACCACAAAGGATATGCATATGCCAGAGGTAAAAATCCAACACGCACAGCCCTCGAAAAAAATATTGCAGCTTTAGAAGATGCTAAACATTGCCTTTGCTTTAGCAGTGGAATGGGAGCCATAGATGCAGTGGCTAAACTATTGCGCCCTGGTGATGAAGTAATAACTGGTGATGATTTATATGGTGGTTCATACAGAATGTTTACAAAAATATTTGAACCTTTTGGTATAAAATTTCATTTTATTGATTTAAAAGATGTAAACAATATTAAAAATTACATTAACAAAAACACAAAGTTGGTTTGGCTTGAAACACCTACCAATCCTACAATGCAGATTATTGATATTGAAGCTGCAGCAAAAATTGCAAAAGAAAACAATTTGATGATTGCAGTCGACAATACTTTTGCATCTCCATTTTTGCAAAACCCTTTGGCTTTGGGTGCTGATATTGTAATGCACAGCGTTACAAAATATTTAGGTGGGCACAGCGACGTTGTAATGGGCGCACTCTGTTTAAATGATGATTCCATTTACGAGAAATTAGCCTTCATACACAACTCTTGTGGTGCAACACCGGGGCCAATGGATAGTTTCTTGGTGATTCGAGGATTAAAAACTTTGCATGTGCGCATGGAGCGCCATTGCTACAATGGAAAAATAATTGCAGAATATTTACGTACACATCCAAAAGTTGAAAAAATATACTGGCCAGGATTTACTGACCATCCTAACCACGACATAGCAAAAAAACAAATGCGTGATTTTGGTGGAATGATTTCTATTGTGATAAAAGGTACTAAAGAAGATGCATTCAAAGTGGCGCAAAGCCTAAAAGTATTTTCATTGGCCGAGTCATTGGGTGGTGTGGAGTCATTGATAAATCATCCCGCAACCATGACACATGCATCAATACCAAAAGAAGAAAGAGAAAGAGTTGGTGTGGTAGATAACTTGTTAAGGTTGAGTGTTGGTATCGAAAATGTTGAAGATTTGTTGGAAGATTTAAAAATTGCATTAGCATAAGATGTTTTAATAAATAATAAAAAACCTCAAACAATAAATTTGTTTGAGGTTTTTTATTAAAGTTGAGTCGCTATAAAAGTTTCAAAGCTTTAATTTTCCCAACCAAAACATCAGCCATTTTTCGGTTCGATTCATGCGTCCAGCCAGCAATGTGTGGAGTTAGTATTACATTATTCATTTGCTTTAAATCTGAAAAAGCAATAGGTTCTTGTTCTCCAATACTTTCAAAATTTAATGATTCGTATTCAATAACATCGAGGCAAGCACCTAATACTTTTTTATTGTGAATTGCCTCTACTAAATCTTGAGTGTTTAAAATCTTTCCACGACTTGTGTTGATGATATATATAGGTTTGGAAAATGAATTTAAAAATTGATCATTTACCAAATAGTGTGTCTCAGAATTATAAGGAATATGAAGGCTAATTATATCAGCTGATTTAAAAATTTCCGCCATCTCAACTTCAATACAAAAAGTATTATTGAGATAATTTTTTTTGTATTTATCGTAACATATAACTGTAACACCAAAGCCTTGCAAGCGTTTGGCAAAAGCTTCTCCCATATTTCCATATCCAATAACTCCCACTGTTTTTCCTTCCAACTCAATACCTCTATTTCCCTCTCTAATCCAAGTGTTTTGATGTACTTGCTCATTAGCACGAATAATATTATTGAATAAGCAAAGCAATGAGCCTAGTGCATGCTCTGCCACTGCGGTACTATTACCTTCGGGCGCATGCAAGCATTTTAGTCCTTTCGAACATGCATAATCAACATCAATATTTTCCATTCCTGCTCCTACCCTAGCAATAAATTTTAAATGTTTAGCAGCGTTAATAAATGGCTGGTCAATTTTAAATCTGCTTCGAATAACGATACCTTGGTAATTGTCTATTTTTTGTAATATTTGATTGTAACTACTGCTATAATCTTCATCACATTCAAAGCCTAAATGTATTAATCCATTTAGTAGATTTTGATGTGTAGTATCTAAAAAAAGCACTTTCATAACAGTTCGAAGTTAATTTAATTTTATTCAATAAAAACAATTTAATTGCGTTTAACTAAATCTATTTTTAAAAGCTAAAAACTATATTTGAATTACAAAAAATTTAAAACATAGTTTTAATAAAACATATTTATGATAAATATTATTGTTGCCGACGATGAAAAAGATATTTGTAATTCTATTGCTAAAATTATTGCAAGTAATATAAAAACGAATGAAATTTTTATTGCTCATGATGGTATTGAAGTAATTGAAATTACAAGCATGCATCATATATCAGTGATTGTGATGGATGTGGCCATGCCAAATAAAAATGGTTTAGAAACTGCAACTGAGGTTCTAAAAAAATTCCCTAGTATTAAAATTATATGCACTTCGTTGTTTCAAACGTTTGAAAATTATTTTACAATGAAAAAAATCGGAATAGTTGGTTTTATTCAAAAAGGCTCGAAACCTAAAGTTTATAAATCAGCCATTGAATCGGTTTTAAATAATGAATATTATTTTGAAGAAAACATTATTAACTATCTTGAAGAGAAGGGTTTATGGAAAGAGAAAAAAACACCAAATAAGTCAATTGAAGATTACCGACTTACCTCAACACAATTAATTGTTCTCAAATACATTTGTAGTAATTATAAAAACACAGAAATAGCAAATGAATTAAATATTACTATTGGTTCAGTGGAGAAACATATCCATAATTTATTTGAAAAGTTTAATATTGTTAGCCGAAACGATTTAAAAACACATCAGGCGGTTAGGGATTGGTTTAGAAAATTATAAAGGATAAATAAACGAATGGATAACTATGAATATCAATTTTCGAAAACACCCGATTTTTATAGGGGGTATACCCTAAATTTTAAGGGGGTAAAAATTTAACTATTATCAAAAAATCCCAATAAAATCGATTGATACAACTTATTCACTTTTATTCTTAGAATTCTTGTGATTAATTTTTATAGTTGACTTATCAAAATCTATTTACTATTATTGTGTAACAAAAACAAGAAAAAACAAATGGCAGAACCCAAAAAGCCCATAGTTAAAAGAGTAGGGACATATTCATTTCCTATGTAATCACGTTACCTCAATAAAAAAGCCCCAAGCAAAAAATCAGGTTTCTTACTGGGACTTTTTTGAGCACATTCGAAAACATGCTTATGTTCAAAACTTTGGAAGGCTATGAACTATACAAAGGAAACCAATTTTGTTAAATATGAAAATTTTAAAAAATGAAAATAAAAAGTTACTTATCATTAATCTTTTGTCTTTTTGTAATCTTAAATTCAAAAATGTATTCTCAGTCTAATGGTTGCACAGAACCGTTTATTTCTGAAATTGTATATGCAAAAGATCTAATTTCAATTACAGGTTTAAGTCCTATTGACAATAGTTACGCTATAGAAATATTTAATCCTAAAGTGACTGTCCTAGATTTAAATGGTTACTCAATAAAACTATTCAGTACTAATGGCTCATTCGTTTCAATTAACTTAAGTGGTTTAATACAACCAAAAGGTAAATTTATTGTAAGCTTTTCAGGATCTGATATGCCTCTAACAGCAATTTCTGATTTGCTAAGTTCTGATTTGAATTTTCAAGAAAAGTCTAGAATTGAATTTTGGGGAGCAAATGGGATACTTGACCGGATAGGTCAGATAAACTTAACACAAGCCGACGTGATTAATCTTGCGGCAGCAATTGCTGATCCAATAAATTACTTGAATAGTTTAAATTTAGATTTAACATCATTTAAAAATCTAACAGCACGCAGAAAGTATTCTGAATCTTCTGGAGACCCTAACTTCACATCTCCCGCAAATAAATGGGAGCTTGCCCAAAATGGCGACATAAATGATTTAGGCATATTTAATAATGTATGTAGTGATGCACAAACCGTTTACTATACTATTCAGGCTGTAGTTTGGACATCAGCGAATACATACATACCATTAACAGGCCAAGAATTCTATGTTAATCAAGGTGATGTACTTGGCTTTATAATCAACACATCTGCCAATAATTTACAATATGGACTCTTTCAATATGGAATGGATGTGCATTATGATTATCCAATGTATCCTTGTATTAATTTAGCATCTGGTACATATTCAAATTGTAATTCAAGCACTATAACATGGGATCCAATAATTGTTAATAATAACCAAACTCCATATTCTAATTTTAGTCAAAATTCATCAGGCTCTTCTTTTTCCGTGGATTTTGATAATGTAAATTATCTAAGTCCAATAACAATAAAATATACAGTGACAGGTGGTGCAAATACAAGCCCAGAAACTGCCTATGTTATAAGATTTGATAACCCACCTAATGGAACAATTCCTAATAATCAGCAATGCTTCGCATACCATATAGGAGGTTTAGTTACTAAGTTGGATGAAAATAAAGAAGAAGAAATTACTACCTATCCAAATCCAATTGGAGATAAAATAAATCTTAAATTTAACAATAATGTAATTATTAAGAAGTATTCAATATTTAATTCGATTGGAGAAGAAATAGTAAATGAATCAAAATATCAAGATTATATTAATGTTTCTAATTTAAGCAAAGGAATCTATTTACTTACAATTACTACAGATAAATCTTTAGTTAAAAAGACAATTATAATAAACTAGCTGTATAAAACAACAAGTAATTAATTATGCTAATTACTTGTTGTTTTATTAAATAAAATATATGAAATACATTTTATCTTTTATAATTTTAAATGTTAACCAAATTATACTGGCACAAGATAACTTTATTGGTATTAAACTATCTGATTTAAATTCGCAAAATGCAACTAGAATTGACACCTTAAATAATTCAAAAAGAATAACAAATTCAAAAGATATAAATTATTCAATGTTTTTTCAAGAGGATTTGAATAATAATAATTTTGTTAGATATGGCATCTCATATTTTACCAGAACTTCTTCAATAGTTGATTTTCGAAAAATAAATACCGACTCTATATATAATTCAAATGAAAAAAATTTCAATAAATATGGTGCTAACTTTTCTTTAGGCAAAAAACTCACCTACCAAAAATTCGACTTTTATTGCGGAGCTAATTTTGGAATTTACAAATTAAACTTAACTAAAAGTATTAATGAATTAAAAAAATTTGAAAATGGAGTTTATACTCAATATAATGCTACGGAAATAAAAGGGTTCATGAGATATTATGAACTACATTCTGGACTATTTATCTCTTTAAATTATAATTTAAACAGAAAAATTAGTATAGGTAGTGAATTATCTCAATCAATTTATTTTAATTACTCTAAAGACAACACAACAGTATTGAGTACGTCAAAAGATATTATTAATAACGTCAATATTACATCGTCCAATAGTAATTCAAATTATACCACTTACTCAATTATTGGCGATAATTTGAATATTTCCTTCTTAATAAGATACCATTTTTCATTAAAAGGAAAAACAACTAAACTGAAAAAAGAGAATTTAAATAATGATTTATTTCAAAATTAAAATGAATTTAAATTCTAAAATAATAATTATTTTATTTCTAGTAGTCAGTTTAAATGGGTATGCCCAAAGTAATTACATACAAATTTGCAGCAATCAAATAGTTTTTATTAATGAATATGTTTTTAATGCTTCAAATTTAAACAACTCTTCTTTTATAAACGCACCTATAAAACAAAACAGACTTGATTTTAATAGTAATGTTTCATTTACACATACAAATAATTCAAAATACTTTACTCGAACTTCGTTTCATTTCAATAATATTAATTCAAAATATTACTACAAGTATAATATTAATAGGTCTCGTCGCGATAGCTCAAGCAGTGTTGCAAAAACTATTCAAAAAGAATTTGGTTTATCCCTCGACTTTGGTAAAGAAATAAACATACAAAAATTAAGATTTATTGCTGGTATTAGAATGGGTTACTCAATGAATTTTAAGCCACTACAAATTGTAAATTATTATGATTATAAATTAGATACATTATCTGCATTTCGTTCAATTGAAGAAAAAAACACACAGAATATTTTTCATTATGCAAATATTGGTTTAGTATTAGGGATACATTACAAATTTAAAAGTGGTATTTTTATCGGTGGCGAATTGAATCAAAATTTGTTATTTAGTTTTAAAAAAGGGAGAAATCAATATATTACAAATAACTATAACGTAAAAACAAACGAACTATTAAGTTCGGATACTAAAACAGATAAATTTACAACTAACAATTTTGAACTAAACACTTTAAAACCTCTTATAAGCATCACTATTGGATTAACCTTTAACTATAGAGGTAAAACATAAATTGATAGAGTCCTCCTCCATTTTTATTTTCTGCTGTCAAATTTGATGACAAAACAAATTCATTTTTTTAATTTAATTAATGAAATTCTTTTGTCTCTTAATAACGCTCAGCACTAACTTAATTGCTTCTGATTCAACAAAAGTTTATCTAAAAAGTAGATATACCGCTGGCGAGACAAGATTTGGAATTTTAGTTGCACCTAACTTAATGTCAAAAGGAAAGTACCCTGTAGGTAAAAATACAAATTATGCTTATGGGTTAGAAATAGGTGTGCTTTATGAAAAACTAATACTAAAAAAAGTAAGCCTTAGAAACGATTTTACTTCCGCTTTTGTAGGTAACTCTAATGTAAAAACAGATTATTATTTTGATTACTCACCAAGTGTAAATTATTTCATTCAAACTTCTAATTTAGTTATTGCACCTCAACTTAATTTAAAGTCAAATTGGTGTTTTTACAATGATAAAAAGGAAGTGAAAGATTATTTTGGAATAAATACTATTAATAATTCTGATAATGTACTTTCGTTGTATTATGGATGGGGAATAGGCATTGGCTTGGTTTATAAAAAATTTGATTTGGGCTTACAATTTAGAAGAAATTATATTTTCTATCAAAATCCTAAACCAATTTCTAATTTAGGAATGGGATTTTATTTTGATAATAGATTTTTTATGATTTGGAAATTAAGCAGAAAAAAGAAGTGAAATCTAAAATGAGGTTGCAATTGCTGCAACCTCATTTTTATTATTAATAATTATCAACTAAAAAAATATAAAATGAAAATAAATACTATAAATATTCTTACAATAATGCTAATTCATTTTAATGTATTACTAGCGAATTCTCAAATTGTTCACTCAAAAAAAATTGAGCAACAAGTTTCTGCCAATACTAATAATAATACCGATAAAATGGCCCTGATTAAGTCTAGGGATTCTTTGTGGCAATGGGTTGATGTTGCAAAGTACTATACATACTATTCAAGTACTAATAAACTAAAACGTACTGAACAGTTTATTTTATCGGAAGAGGGACAATGGATAAATGCAATAAAACATGAACTAAACTATAATAGTTTAGATAGCTTAGAAAACGAGAAATTTTACATTGACACTACTTTTTCAAACCTTTGGCAGCTAGCGCAAAAAGGTAAGTATTTCTATAACACAAGCAATATTAGAATTGATGATAGCATTTACAATTACTTTAGCAATCAATCACAATCCAAATCGAACTATTTATATAACTCAAGTAATCAACTTATAACTAAAGACTCTTACTTGTTAGATTTATCAATTAATCCAACATTATACCAATACGAGAAAATGCAGTATCAGTATAATTTAAATAACAATTTATATTTAAGTTTAAGGCAAATTGCTTTTGATTCTACATTTACTTTACAAGACTTTAAGGCTGATACTTTTTATTATGCTATAAATAATAATCTCACAATCACTAATACAGGTATTTATTATGATTCCTTATGGCATAGAATGTTAATTGACTCCTCTGAATACAACAATCAAAATTTAAGAACCGAATTAAAAACTTATGCTTTTAATGAAGATTCTTTGCAATATTACCTAAGTTCAAAATCAGAATTTATTTATGACAATGTAGGGCAAGATTCTATATGGTATTTTTATTATGGAAATGATGATGGTGCTTTAGATACAAACACTATTTACATTTGGAGTTCAATTACATCAAGAATAAAACCGATATCTAATAAAAATGAATTTAGTATGTACCCCAACCCTGGCAACATCCAACTAAATATTCAAGGTACTAATAGCAATACAATAGTTACTTTTTACAATAGCAATGGCAGTTTAGTTTTTGAATCTAAATTACAAAGCACTAATACTGAAATTAACACCAGCAGTTTTAGAGGCGGCATTTATTATTACCAATTTAAAAATAGTGAAGGCATTATTTTGCAAAGTGGCAAATGGGTGAAGGAATGACGATGAAATTATTAAGTATTTCCCATTTAATAACATTTTACAACTCTTACTAAACTTAAAATAATTATAGTTTTGCAATTCAAAATTATAAATTTAAAATGAGACAATTTTTCAAATTCATGTTTGCTTCCATGTTTGGTTTTATCATTGCAGGCTTGGTTCTAATTTTTATTGTTGCAGGAATTATTGGTGCAGCAGTAAGCAGTGTTGGCGGAGATAATGAAGCTAACGTAAAAGATAAAAGTATATTACAAATTAGCTTTAATGAAGAAATACATGACCGTAGTAACGATAATCCATTTGCCGGAATTAAAAATGGAAGCTTTGAAACTGAAAAAAAACTTGGACTTTATCACATACTTAATGCTATAGAAAATGCAAAGACTGATTCAAAAATAAAAGGAATATTTCTTGATTTAGAAGGGGTAAATACAGGTATTGCTTCTATGAATGAAATAAGAAATGCCTTGCTAGATTTTAAAAAATCAAATAAATTTATTGTGGCTTATTCCGAAGCATATTCTCAGAAAAGTTATTACATGGCATCGGTAGCAAATACAATTTACCTGCACCCACAAGGTGATTTGGAATGGAAAGGATTAGGTGCTGAGTTTATGTTTTTGAAACATACTCTAGAAAAACTTGAAATAGAACCACAAATTATTCGACATGGAAAATTCAAAAGTGCCGTTGAACCTTTTACCGAAGAAAAAATGAGCGCTGCCAACCGTATACAAACACGTTCATACATGGGTGATATTTGGAAGAGTATGGTTAATGGTGTTGCACAACAAAGAAAAATCAATGCCAATCAAATTCAAGAATTTGCCAATCAACTATCAATTCAAACTCCTGAAGACGCATTGAAGTTAAAATTTGTAGACAAACTTTCTTACAGAGATGAATTAATGAAAGATTTGAAAAAAAATGTTGGAATTGCAGAAAATGAAAAGTTGAGTTTTGTAAAATTAAATAAGTATGAAGGTTCAGTTAAATCTGTAATTGCCTCAAATAAAATTGCAGTAATTTATGCCGAAGGCGAAATTGAAAGTGGCAAAGGTGATGAGGAATCTACAGGAAGTGAAAGTATTGCACAAGAAATAAGCAAAGCAGCAAATGACGACAATATAAAAGCAATTGTATTACGCGTAAACTCTCCAGGAGGCAGTGCTTTGGCAAGTGATGTTATTTGGCGCGAAACAAAATTGGCTACAGCAAAAAAACCTTTTATTGTCAGTATGGGCGATGTTGCTGCTTCGGGAGGATATTACATTTCTTGTGGAGCACAAAGAATTTTTGCACAACCAACAACCATTACTGGTTCAATAGGCGTTTTTGGTTTGATGTTTAATGTTCAAAAAATGTTGAATAATAAATTAGGAATTACAATTGATACTTTAAAAACTGCGCCATTAGCAGATATTGGAAGTGGCACCCGAAGCATGACAGCGCAAGAAAGAACCATAATTCAAAATAGTGTTGAAAGAGTTTACTCAACTTTTATAGGGCGAGTTGCTGAAGGCAGAAAAAAATCAGTTGCTGATATTGATAGTATTGGACAAGGTAGGGTTTGGAGCGGAGAAGATGCCAAAGAATTAGGATTGGTAGATGAATTTGGAGGAATTAATGATGCAATTGCCTATGCAGCAAAAAAAGCAAACCTTGACAAGTTTAGAGTTTTAGAATTGCCCAAACCGAAAAATGCGATGGAGCAAATTTTCAAGAAAATGGATGATGAAACCGAAACCAAAATATTGAGTAATCAACTTGGAAGAGCTTATCCATATTACAAAAAACTTAATCATTTATTACAGTTAAAAGGCATTCAAGCAAGAATGGATTACGATTTAGAAATCTACTAGTTGTTGATTTTTTTTCAAGGTAAAGTTTAGTTCTAGATTTAGCATTATGACTCTCTTGGAAAATTTACTGTTTGAACATTCAAAAAAGAATATTGAAAAAATTGCAACTGAAATTAAAAGTAATGCTAATAAAATTGATGAACTCATTGATTTAATTTGCAAGGATGACATAATCTACTCTGCAAGAGCATCGTGGGTGTTTTCTCAAATTCACAAACATGATGGAGCTTTAAATGACAATCATTATAAACGAATTATTGCAGTTCTTGAACGTACAAAAATTGACGGAATTAAACGGAATCTTCTGTCTGCATTTGAAACAAAAATTGTTACTCGTAATTATTTTGGCAGTCTTATAGATAATTGTTTTAAACTAATCATTTCACCAAACGAAGCCGTATCAGTAAAGGTTTACTCAATGCAAATAATCGCTAATGCTTGCATCGAATTTCCAGAGCTAAAATCAGAGTTACTTGCAGCAATAGAGAATGAAATAAATAAGAATAACATTTCGTTTAAAGCAAGGGCATTGCGCATTCAAAAAAAACTGATGAAAATTAGAAATTGATGATTTCTAAAATAGAGTTTCTGAACACTAAAATATAAACACCTAATATGGCAATTGACGCACCAATTAATGAGCGCATGGTAATTTTTTCTTTGTAAAAAACATAATTCAAAAACAGAACAAAGACTGGTACTAAGCTAAAAATTGTTTGTGCCACCGATGCGTTTACATTGGCCAGGGCATACATTGAACAAATCATTCCAACAACAGGCCCGCAGAGCGTTCCCATTAATAAAAACTTCATTCCATTATTTTTGTTTTCAAAAATTGGTGCATTGGTTTCTTTAAATTTTCCAATTACAACAACTGTAATATATGCTGCAATGGTTGCACCTACCATTCTTATCCATGAAGAATGTGCAGGAGAAATAGAATTTACACTTTGATTTAACAAACCAATTTTTGAAAGCACAACTCCAATGCTTTGACAAAGCGCCGATAATACTCCAAAAATTAATCCTTTTCGAAAGGAACCGAATTCGGATTTTTCAAAATTATACTTTTCATGTTTACTAAGTATCACTAATAACACCCCGAGTAATGTGATGAAAATTCCAATAATGCCAATATAATTTATCTTTTCATCTAAGAATAACATTGCAATTAGGAAGACAAAAGCAGGAGAAAGAGTACTAAAAATACTACCCATTCTAGCTCCTAAAATTGCAAAACTTCCGAAGCTAAAATAATCTCCAATTGCTAATCCAATTATACCAGACATTGAAAGGTAAAGCCAATTGTCATTGCTTGGCTTATAAATGAAATCTGAAAAAGAAATACAATCATAAAAGTAAATGAAAACACTTAGAAATATTACCGCTAGCAACAACCTAAAATTATTAACTGGTAATGGTCCTAAACGCTTTGAAGCTTCAGTAAAAGGAAATATACCTAATGCCCAAACTAATGCTGTTACTAATGCTATTATTTCTCCCAACTAGATTTCTATTTAATTATTGTAACAGATTTCCATCTTTTATGGTATATTTTTTATCGGCTCTATTGGCAAGTAACTCGTTATGGGTAACAATAATAAAGGTTTGCCCAAGTGTATTTCTTAATTCAAAAAATAAATCATGTAACTGCTCTGCATGCAATGAGTCAAGATTCCCCGAAGGCTCATCGGCGAGAATAACTTTAGGATTATTGATTAATGCCCTTGCTACTGCAACTCTTTGCTGTTCGCCACCACTTAGTGTTGTCGACTTGCCATTTTTTCTATCTGCAACCTTTAATAAATCTAGAATTTCTATTGCACGCTTTTCAATTTCAACTTTATTTCCTCCTTTAATTAGGGCAGGTAAGCATACATTCTCAAGGGCTGTAAATTCCGGGAGCAAATGATGGAATTGAAAAATAAATCCAATCTTTTGATTCCTAAACATAGACAACTCTTTATCAGAGAGTCTGGTGATATCTTGATTATCAATAACAACTGAACCTGAATCTGGCTTTTCTAAGGTTCCAATAATATTAAGTAGTGTTGTTTTTCCAGCACCTGAGGCACCAACTATTGAAATAATTTCAGAATTATTTACCTCTAAATTTATATTATTAAGTACAGTGAGCTTATTATTCTGAGTAAATGTTTTTGAAATATTCCTAACTGAAATCATAATTGAATTTGTGCGTATAAATTTCATCAAATAAGCACAAAAATTCTCAAATAAACTTATAAAATTTAGGCACTAAGCTTGTAATAAACTTCTAGCTGATTTTCCTTTATTCATCTCCTCCATTATGGTAACAACACCTAACATATTAAGCATTCCATAAACAGTATCCTCAATAGGAATTGTGTAGATTCTAATACCTAAATTTTCATTGTCATTATAAATTACTACCGGTATTGAGGTTAGTAGTCCATTAACAATTAAAAAAGGAATTAGCACTATTAAATATGAGATGAAAAAACGTGCTAAATATTCACCTTTAAAAAAGTAAATATGAAACTGAAGCAAGATTGATGCGAACAAACAATTGTAAAAGGTGTAGCTTTTATGAAGATTTAAAATGGCAATAATCAAAAGAAAAAAAGCCAAGAATAAACTAAGCTTTAGCGGATTTTTAATTGGATTAAAATTGGGGAAATAAGCATTGTAACATTCATAAATAAATAGACAAGAATATGGAACGCATAGAAAAAATAAATATTCCTCAATTGGTAAATTTATGATGTAATATCCAAGCACATAATTAGGGTTGAAACTCCAAACCTTCCAGCTGGTAAATACTATATCCCATACCACAAAGAAACTTCCTACCATTAAAATAGCAGGAAATAGTCTTTTCCAAGTCTTATAAAATGCTACCTTTTTATCGAAACTCAATAAAAAAGGGAAGATAATTGATGCAAAATCAATGATTAAATAAGTGTATTTTTCCATGTTTTTTAGATGATTATTTTTGGTAAAAATTTTTCAAATATGTTTTAATATTAATTCAATACGAAACTAACTGAAAAGAAGGTCAATTATTGTAAACATATTTCAATTTAGCTTTTTTTAATATTAATAAAGAAAACTAAAGTAATATCAAAAATAAGACAAGACAATAAATAACTAAATTTGACTGCTAAATTTCAAACAAAGTCTTATTAAATACAATCAATTAAAAAATAATGAAAACGAAAGAAGGATTCAATTTTTTTCTTAAAAGAATGCTTATGTATTTCCTACAAGGTGCGCTTTATATGGTACCTGTAGGTATTACATTATGGGTAATTTTTAAAATAATAATAAATGTAGGTTCAATTATTGAATATTTAAACTTCACAGTACATCCATTAATTGACCCACTTCTTGGTGTTATAATCGTAGTATTTGGATTAATAATCATAGGAGCAATAGGTTCTTCATTAATTTTTAGGCCATTATTTGGACTTTTAGATGGATATATAGAAAAGGCCCCATTGATAAAAACTATATATACCTCTGTAAAAGATTTAATGAGCGCATTTGTTGGCCAGAAAAAAAGATTTAATAAACCAGTTTTAGTTACAGTAAATGAAACACCTTTAATGCAAAAATTAGGATTCATTACCAACGAAGATTTAAAAGAATTAGGAATTTCAGATGATAGGATTGCTGTATATCTGCCCTTGTCATATGCATTTTCAGGTAATTTATATATTATTTCTAAAAAGCAAGTTCAAGCTATTGATGCGAGCAGTGCTGAGATGATGAAGTTTATAATATCTGGTGGTGTTACAGATATTGATTAATATAGGGATTTACAATAGTAGTCCTTTCAAAAATAATATTGCGAAACTAAAGTAGATTAATAGGCCGGTAACATCTACAAGTGTAGCAATAAATGGGGCTGATGAAACTGCAGGATCAAAGCCTAACCGTTTTAATACAAGCGGAAGCATTGAGCCAGCTAATGAGCCCCAAAGAACAACTCCTATTAATGAAAAGCCCACCGTTAAACCAACGCCAAACCAGTGTATTCCATATACATCACTAAAAAAAGTCCAAATAAACACTCTCAAAAAACCCAAAATACCAAGCATAAGTCCTAACGCAAATCCACTTACTATTTCTCTTTTCATAACATGCCACCAATCTTTGATGGTTATTTCACCTAATGCCATTGCACGAATAATTAAGGTGGCAGCCTGTGATCCGGTATTCCCTCCAGATGAAATAATTAAAGGAACAAATAATGCCAACACAACTGCCTTTGCAATTTCATCTTCAAAAAATGCCATTGCAGAAGCAGTAAGTAATTCCCCTAGAAATAAAATTATTAACCAACCTGCTCTTTTCTGAATCAATTTTTGAATAGGCATGTCAATATATGGTTCATCAAGAGCCTCTGTACCACCCATTTTCTGTATATCTTCGGTATATTCTTCTTCTGCCAACCTCAGTACATCATCAATTGTAACAATACCAAGCAAAACACCTTTTACATCAACTACTGGCAAGGCAACTCTATTGTTATTTTTAAAAATTATTATGGCAGATTCTTCATCATCATTTACTGATAAGGCAAGAAATTTTCTGTCCATAATTTCTTCAACAGTTGTTTCTGGCGATACAAATAAAAACTCCCTAATTTTAATGTCGTCTACTAATACTCCTTGGTCATCAACCACATATATAACATTGATGGTTTCAGAATATTTACCATACTTTCTAATATACCTAAGCACTTGCTCAACCGTCCAATGTTCTTTTACAGCAAGGTAATCGGTAGTCATTAATCGGCCAACACTTTCTTCAGGAAATCCTAATAACGATAAGGTTACTTCCCGCTCCTCTGGTGATAATAACTTCAAAAGCTCAGTAACAACGGCGCCAGGTTGCTCTTCTAAAAATTGTGTACGGTCGTCAGGAGAAAGTTCATTAAGTAACTCCGCAACTTTTTCAAATGATAATGACTCCAAAAAAAAATTTTGAACATCATGTTCCAAATATTTGAAAGTATCAGCAGCTAAAGAAATATCTAATAAAGAAAAAATCTTTTTTTGGTCATCAACTTCACACTCTTGAATTAAATCAAAAACCTCTGTTGGTAGCAATAAATTCAATTCTTCACGCAATTGAGAAATGTTACCATCTTCAATTAATGAAAGTATTTTTTGAACTGTAGTTGCTAATTCTAACATATAACCTGAACGTAATTTTTTTATTAAAATGTGTCGAAAGAAACGAAATAATTTGAATTAGTCTGTTTCCAAAAAATAGTCTGTATCTTATTTAAAGTTTAAATTAAAATAATAAAACAAATGAAAATATTTTAAATCATATCTAGTATTTTTTTTGTTGCTCCAACATTTTCTTTGATGTAATTTCTGCAAATCATTGTTTTGGTTTGATAATTCTCAGTATCTAAACAAAGTAAAACAAAATGCTCAAGCTCTTCTTGAGTTTCAACACAAAATGCTCCTTTGCTTTCAATCAATTCTTTTGCTTCTCTAAATTTAAAGTAATTACCCGCAAAGGCTATTGGCAGGCCAAAAGCTGCAGGTTCAAGAATATTGTGTATTCCTTTACCAAATCCTCCGCCAATATAAGCCATATAACCAAAAGAATAAATATGCATTAATTTTCCAATGCTATCTATAATTAGAAGATTGCTACTGGACAATAAATTTGAATTACCATTACTGTATAACTGTGGCTTATGTATTGACCATTGTGTAAGTAGTCTTTCAATATTATTCCTATCAACTTCATGAGGGGCTATCACCAATTTCAAGTTGTTTATAATTAGAAAATCAATACATTTAAGTAATAGTAATTCATCATCCAGCCAAGTACTACCGGCTATAAATATCTTTTTACCAAAAGCAAAATCTTCTATTATAGAATCAGCATTTTTAGTTTTTGAAATTTCAAGTACACGGTCAAACCTAGTATCACCAGCAACAATAACATTTGTAATGTTATTTCTTTTTAAAATTATTTCCGATGTCTTGTTTTGTACAAAAAAGTAATCAATATTTTTAACTTGTTTTAGGAACCATTTTCCATACCATTTAAAGAAATAATGTTTTTCATTAAAAATAGCAGAAACAAAAATTGTTTTTACGCTCTTTTGCTTTAAATAGATTAGGTAATTAAACCAATATTCATACTTCACAAAAATAACCAATTCAGGTTTTATAATATCAACAAAGGTTGTTGCATTTTTCCTTGAATCTATTGGTAAATAACATACATAATCGGCAAGAGGATAGTTTTTTCTAACCTCAAATCCCGAAGGGGAAAAAAAAGTGAGTAGAATAAATTTTTCTGGAGATTTAACTTTTATTGCTTCAATTATAGTCCTCCCTTGCTCAAACTCACCTAATGAAGCACAATGAATCCATATTATCGATTTCCCTATGGGTATGGCTTTAGAAAGAGGTTGCTTCCAGTTTTTTCTACCATCAATCCACAACTTAGCTTTACTGTTTATTAAACTAAATAACCAAATAATGACGAAGTAAAGTTTAATAAAAATATTATATAATAGATGCATCATTTATTTATTAAAACTTAATATCCAAACAAAATAGATTTGTTGGTCTTTAATAGCTAATTGTCTAGTAAATTCTTAAAGTCCTTTCCTATAAATCATTATTCTTCTTGCCATTAAATGAATTAACCTTTATAATCCTTTAGCACTTGATATAATCTCCAAATGTCATAAAAGGAATTGTATAAAGGTACAGGGGCCATCCTAATAACGTCTGGCTCGCGCCAATCGGTAACTACTCCGTGTTCTGTTAGATAATCAAAAAGTTTTTTGCCATCACTTTTTGCGAAAATACTTAGCTGACAACCATGTTCTTCTTGTTTTTCGGGTGTAATTATTTCAAGATTTCTTTCCACAATAACATCTGCAATTAAAAACCTTAAATAGTCATGCATGGCTTTTGATTTTTCAATTAAGTTATCAATTCCTGCTTCAGTAAAGACGTCTAACGCGGCATTATGCGCAGCCATGCTCAAAACAGGAGCATTGCTCAGTTGCCATCCTTCTGCCCCTTCCATCGGAATAAAAGTTTTGTCCATTTTAAATCTAGATGATTTGTCATGTCCCCACCATCCAGTCAATCTTGGCAAGTCAAAATTGGTAGCATGTTTTTCGTGCACAAAAACACCACCAACACTTCCAGGTCCGCTATTTAAATATTTATATGTACACCATGCGGCAAAGTCAACATCCCAATCATGCAAATTCAATTTAACATTACCGGCAGCATGCGCCAAATCAAACCCAATAGTTATATTATTTTTATTACAACATTCAGCAATAGTTTTCATATCAAATACCTGACCTGTGTAAAAGTTTACACCCCCAATAAAAACCAAAGCTAATTCATCTTTATTTGAGATAATAGCATCAATAATTTTTTTATTAGAAATGTAATTTGTTCCCTCGTCTGGCTGTATTTCAATTATTGCATCCTGAGGATCAAAACCATGAAATTTTACTTGAGACTCAACGGCATATTGGTCACTTGGAAATGCTTTGGCTTCAGTTAATATTTTATACTTTTTTTTAGTTGGCCTATAAAATGAAACCATTAAAAAATGTAGGTTGGAAGTTAACTGGTTCATCATCACAACCTCAATTGGTTTTGCACCAACAATCTTAGCTGCTTTATCGGTAAGTATTTCATGATATGAAACCCAAGGATTTTTTGCTAAGAAATGACCCTCAACCCCATAATTTTGCCAATCAAACAAATCTTGCATTATATATTGAGCTGTAATTTTTGGTTGAAGTCCTAATGAGTTGCCGCAAAAATAGGCAACATCGCTGTTATTATGTTTAGGAATATGAAATTTATTTCTGAACAAAGAAAGTTTGTCAGTTGCGTCTAACGCTTTTGCGCATTCAGCACTTAAATTTAATTGCATGATTAATTAATAAAATATAATTGATTGTTTGCTGATGGAATTTGTTTTTATTTTATAACATTGCGAATGTACAAAACTTGCAATATTTATAACATTGGGATTAACAGAATTAGAAAATAAATTAAATAAAGCAGAACTACTAAAGCGCAAAATACCGCAGATTAAGCTTAATGCTCTGTTAGAGATTACAAAGCTTATAAATAATAATGCAACAGTAGATAAGCTTTTCGAAAGTTATTTAATTATTCTTATCGAAGAGTTGAATATGGGAAAAGTTGCGTTGTATGTGAATGACGATGGCTGGTATTGCGCTGCCAGACATGGCTTGCCTGATGAATATTCAAAAATTAAGGTTGAAGAAGACTTATTAAAGATAACAGAAATAACAGAAATAAATTTTATTTCAACTGGTTCAGAAAAAGCATTTGATGTTGTAATTCCGGTTTATCATAAATTACAACCCTTGGCATTTTTATTAATTGGTGATATTGATGAGAATAAGGTAGAAATAAGTCCGATAATTAAACATTTACCTTTTATACAGACCTTTACCAATATTATTGTGGTTGCCATTGAGAATAAAAAGTTAGCCAAGGAATACATGAGGCAGTTAAGTGCTAATAAAGAGTTGGAGCTGGCAAGTAAAATGCAAACATTACTTTTTCCAAGAGAATTACCAAATGATAATTTTTTAGAGGTTAGTGCTTACTATCAACCGCATTTGCAAGTGGGAGGTGATTATTATGATTATATTAAACTGAATGAAAATGAATATGCACTTTGTGTTGCCGATGTTTCTGGAAAAGGAGTTTCCGCTGCCTTATTAATGGCAAATTTTCAAGCCAATCTAAGAGCAATGTTTCGATACAATAATACCTTAACGGATATTATAATTGACTTAAATAATATAGTTTTTAGCAATGCACATGGAGAAAAATTTATTACCTTATTCTTAGCCAAATATAACGTTGTTACACGCGTATTAAATTATGTAAATGCTGGTCACAACCCTCCACTTTTATTCACAAATGGCACAGTTTTACCGTTAACTACCGGTTGTGTAGGATTAGGTATGTTTCAAGAAATTGAAAGAATAAAAGAAGGATTAGTATTCGTTTCAAATAATAGTTTATTGGTTTGTTACACGGATGGATTGGTTGAGCAATACAACAACAATAAAGAAGAATATGGCGTTGATAACATTAAAAAAGTAGTCAATAAAAATTTTAAATCAGATGTTACTTCTATTAATGCACAAATAATGCTCTCTCTGGATAAATTTAAAGAAAGTAATGGCTATATTGATGACATTGCTTTGCTAACAACAAAATTTAAATAAATCACTCATCACTTTTCTTATAGTTGCGCCATGAAACGACTAACAAAGTTGTAAAGGTGATGCTAAAAAAGAATCCCGTCAAGCTATTTATTCCGTCCCATTTATGAATAAATAAATCTCTAATTGCGTTTACAAAACCAATAATTCCAAAACTTAATAAGGTTCTAAACATAAAAGTTTCGAATTGAGGAAACTTTACTTGCTTAGAAGTTTTAGCAGGTGGTTTATACTTACCCGCCGTCGGATTTCTTTTGCTACTACCATATTTTTTATAATTATTTTTTTGCTCTTCAGGATTGTCATTTTTAATATTTACAAAACTTTTACCATAAAATAACTGTAAATCATATTCAGCCCTAGCATTAGCATCAATAAGCGTTTCGTATGCTTCTTTAATTAAATTAAAGTGTGCTGTATTCTCCCAATTGTCGCTTGTATCTGGATGATACTTAAAAGCTAACCGTCTATAAGATTTTTTTATATCTGTAGTTGAAGCGTTGGTAGAAACTTCTAGTATATGATAATAATTAGTCAAGGACAATAATTTATCAAATGAATAAAATAAATTGAAGAATTACTAGCATAAATTTCAATCAAAATCAAACAACAGTAGCCATCAAGCATAGACAAAATGATTTTTTTTTGTTTATTTGCGCACTCAAACAAAACAAATGACGTCAATATTAAATACAATTGAAAGCGCAATTGAAGATATTAAGAATGGTAAAATAATAATTGTTGTTGACGACGAAGACCGCGAAAATGAGGGTGATTTTGTTTGTGCTGCAAGAGCTGCTACACCTGAAATAATTAATTTTATGGCTACACACGGCAGAGGATTGATTTGCGCCCCTCTCTTGGAAGACCGTTGCAATGAGCTTGGATTAAACATGATGGTGCATAGCAATACCGCAGCATTTGAAACGCCATTCACCGTTTCAGTAGATTTGATAGGACATGGATGCACAACGGGGATTTCTGCTCAAGACAGAAGTAAAACTGTACAAGCATTAATAAATCCAAATACTAGGCCTGAGGAACTTGGCAAGCCAGGCCACATATTTCCATTAAAAGCGCAGCGTGAAGGTGTCTTAAAACGTGCTGGTCATACAGAAGCTGCAATTGATTTAGCAAAGCTTGCAGGATTTGAGCCAGCAGGAGTTATTGTTGAAATTTTAAATGAAGATGGAACAATGGCAAGGTTACCGCAATTGCTTGTGATTGCTAAAAGATTTAATCTCAAAATAATTTCTATAAAGGATTTAATTGCTTACAGAGTAAGCATCGAAAGCCTTATTACTAGACATGTAACGGTTGAAATGCCAACTGAGTTCGGCGATTTTAATCTAGTTGCATATAAACAAAAAAGTACCGACCAAGACCACTTAGCATTAATAAAAGGTACTTGGAAAATTGATGAAGAAATATTAGTTCGTGTTCACTCTTCATGCTTAACAGGTGATATTTTTGGTAGCTGCAGATGTGATTGTGGACCGCAATTACAAAGCGCAATGAGGATGATTGAAAAGGAAGGAAAAGGTGTTATTGTATACATGAATCAAGAAGGTAGAGGAATAGGTTTACTAAACAAACTTAAAGCATATAAATTACAAGAAGAAGGATTTGATACTGTTGACGCAAATTTAGAATTAGGTTTTGGTATGGACGAACGCGATTATGGTGTTGGCGCACAAATACTCAGAGATTTGGGTGTTTCAAAAATTAAATTGATGAGTAATAATCCCAAAAAACGTGCTGGCTTGTTGGGCTACGGTTTAGAAATTATAGACAATATTTCTATAGAAGTGCCATCGAACAAACACAACGCATCCTATCTAAAAACAAAAAAAGACAAAATGGGTCACAACTTAAAATTAGGCTCTAACAAGTAGTTTTTATAATACCAATTTTATAAGGCATTCAATAATTATTGGATGCTTTTTTTATTCCATTTATGGAATTTGAATTTAATCTTCATCATGCCATTATAAATTTAAAATAATATAAAAATGAAGAAGTTAATCTTAATCCCAATTCTCCTTTTTTCAAGTTTAGTTTCAAACGCGATAACTGAAAAAATTTACAAAACTAAAGTAGAAAAAGCAACTATCTATTTACAAGGTGCGCAATTATTTCATAGCACCGAAATAAGTATTCCAATAGGCATTAGCAATATTGCTATTGAAGGCGTTAGCCCTTACTTAGACCAACAATCGTTGCAAGCAAATGGGAAAGGAAACTTTACTATTCTTGATGTCTCCTTTAATATTAAGTATCCTAATGAAAATATTATACCAATTAAAAAAACAACAAATAAGTTTTTAAAACAGCTTAAATCATATGAAGATTCAATAAGTGATATAGATTTTTTCTTGATGGCTAATTCAGATAAAAAAACACAATTTGAACTAGAGAAAAATATATTACTAGGCAACAGATTAATGAAAGGAGAATTTAAGAGAGACTCACTTAATATGCTGAAAGATGCTATGGAATATTTAAGACAACGTTTAGGGAATATTAATGGAGAATTAATGAAGGTAAAACGTGAAGAGCAAAAATTAAATAATGAAAGAGCAAGACTAGAGGCAAAATATACTGAACTTGAAGAACTTTCAAATAAAGTGGATGAACCTAAAATTGTGAAGTCACAAGAACCAATTTATCAGGTAATTGTGAGCATTAGTTCAGAAATTGTTTTACAAGGACGCTTAACCATCAACTATTATGTTGCAAATGCCGGATGGACTCCAGACTATGAAATAAAAGCCAGTAATACTTCGAACGAAATTGCAATTGTGCATAAGGCAAATGTGCAACAAACAAGCGGTATTGATTGGAATGAAGCTAAGCTGACAATTTCTAATGGAAACCCTGCAATCAATAATAATAAGCCTGAATTAACTAGCTTTTATATAAATTTTTATCAAGCATATACTAATTTGAATGAAGTAAAAGCAACTAAAAAAACACCACAAATGCCCAAATATAATTCGGAAGCATTAAGTGATATGCCAGCATCAGCAATTACATTTTCACAAGATGATTCAAAACCTGCAAACTCAGCATATGATGTTACACAAATACTTGAAAATAGAACCAGAATTGACTATAACATTGACATAAAATATACTATACCTAGCGATGGTAAAAATCATCAGGTTGCAATTGCAAAGAAAAACGTAAGCGCAGAGTTTGAATTTTATGCGGCACCAAAATTAGATAAAGACGCTTTTCTATTGGCAAAGATTACAAACTGGGAAGATTTAAATTTATTGCCAGGATATGCTAGAATTTATTTTGATGGATCTTTTGTAGGCAAAACTTATATCAATGTGAACAATAACACTGATACTTTAGCCCTTAATTTAGGAAGAGATAACAGTATAGATGTAATAAGAAAAAAATTAAAGGACAAGAATAAGAACTTAATTACAAGCAACGACAAAATACTAACTCAAAGCTATAGTATTACCTTAAGAAATACCAAACAAAGTAATATTGACATTGACATTGAAGACATGTTGCCATTGAGCAATTCAACAGAAATTGTAATCAAAAACATTACACTTGATGGTGCAAAATTTGATGAAAATACAGGAAGAGCATCATGGAAATTAAAACTAAAATCGCATGAATCAAAAACAATAACCTATATCTATGAAATCAGGTTTCCTAAAGATAAATTAATAAGTGGAATTTAATTTTCAGAAATAATAAATGAATAAAAAAGTAGACTGTCTCAAAAAGACAGTCTTTTTTTTGTTGACCAACAAAATAATATTTAGCAAAGCGTAGTTAGGAAGCAGCTTTGCTGCTCAATCATTCCAAATCATAAATTTGTTATGAATGAATTATTCCAAAGTGTTCAGAGCATTATAATTTACCAAATAGTTTTTTTAGAGTAGCTAATATGCTTTTGTCTTTTGAATGCATGTTTATTTTTTGTAGTTCCTCTACGTCTAATTTATCTATAGCTCTGCCGCTTAACATTTTATTTACAATTAAATCTTTTATGCTAATAAAATAGGTGGGTGTTTGGTTGGGTAATGAAAATAATATTTTGTTTTCATTTGCAGTTTTATAATCTACTCCTGAAATAAAATTAAAAACTTCTATATCATCTGGTATGCCTGCAATACGAAACAAAAAAGGTTTTGAAAAATCGAACTTTAAAATTAGTTCGGCTTCCTTTTTTTTATATTCTAATAAAATAAGTGCATCATAAATTTTTTGTTTGTTATTTTCAATAGGGTTTACCCATATATCCAAATCAGAGGTTGAACGCGAGTATCCATGAAAATTTACTGCATAGCCGCCAACTATCATATAATCAACATTTGACTTGTTGAAACATTGTATTGTTTTATCAAAATCATTCTCAAAAATCATAAATAATGTGCTTTAATAACCACAATGGTTTTGGTCCTATCTAAAATTTTATTTTCGGCAACAGGCTTAAAATATTTACTTCTTTCGCGCATGATTTGTAAGTTAATTAAGCGCTGTTCGTAGCTTGTTTCAGCCATTTCTTTTCGACTTTGCTCCTTCGATTCTTCAAAAGAATTAAAAAATATAATGGTTTTATTATTTGGCGCTTCATATGCAGCCGATGGTTCTTCGGCTTTGTTGTCATTAATACCCTTGTTGTCGTTTTCGGTTGTCATTTAATTTATTTTCATTACAAAAATACTATTTGTTGGTTATAAACAAAGGCTTGCTAATGGTCTGGTTCTTTAGCAATCTAATTTGCCTTGTAATTAAAATAGGAAATATTTTTGATTTAAATTCACAATTACATATTGTAGGAATTATCTGACCATTTCGCTACTTCTGTGATATCGGAACAGAATGATGCGCAGAACATTAAAACGAACATATAAAGCATCCTTGTTAATTTAAACGAGGGAGATTTGTGGGAACTATTAATTTTATTTATTAAATAATTTTTTCCAAAATGAAGTTGAATTTGTTTTGTTTTTCATGCGATGGATTTTTTGTAATTCATCAATATCTGCTTTGTCTTTAGGACGGTTGGTTGAAATTTTACTAAGTATTAAGTCGTTTAAATTTAGGATAGGTATTTGAAAATTTTGCATCGGAAAGTATGCTGCATTTTTACTTGCACTATCAAAATCAATATTTGATATTTTGCTAATGAAATCAATTTTAGTAGGTTCTACTCCAACATGAAAAGCAATAACTGTGGTAAAATTAAGTGCCTTAATTTTTTCAAGGTCTTCGTTTATTATTCCATGTTGTTTGAGTGTTTCAATCAATTTTAGTTTGTTATTATTATCTGGCTTAATCCAAATATCTTAGTCGCCAGTAGTTCGCACATAGCCATGATACACTACTGCATAACCACCAATAAGAATAAACTCAACTTTATTTTCGGTTAACTCTTTTAGTATTTTTTTGTGTACTTCGGCAAGTATGTTCAATGGTCAAAAATTATTCGGTTACTATTGCTATTTAGTTCTTCGGTTGTAAAAGTAATTGTTAGCAATTTATAGTGTTCTTGAAGCCTTTGCAAGTGTGATAAATTTCGCCAATGCTCATATTGACTTTCATTCATTTCTTCAAAAGAATGAAAGATTTGAATGCGATTGTTGTTTGCGGTTTCATAAGCAGCCGATGGTTCTTCGGCTTTGTTGTCATCAATACCGTTATTGTCGTTTTCGGTTGTCATTTCATTTATTTTCATTACAAAAATACTATTTGTTGTTTATAAACAAAGGCTTGCTAATGGTCTGGTTCTTTAGCAATCTAATTTGCCTTGTATTTAAAATAAGAAATGTTTTTGATTTAAAATTCACTTGAGTAAGGAATAGATTGTAAATTCTCTAAAGTTGGAGTCATTAGCTAAATTATTGAAATGAAAAATGGGGTTAAAAATACTTTAACCCCATTTTAAACAATATAAACTTTTTTTAGTTAGTTAGTACAACCTTGCTTGACTCTTGTTTACCGTTATGATTAAACTGCACCAGATAAACACCTCTTGTTAAATTACTCATGTCTATTTCTAATTTGCTTTGGTTGGTAGCCGTAATTTTTCTGATTTGCTTACCAGAAATATCCGAAATAAATACTTCATTAATTTTACCATCCAACTCAAGTGTTACTTTGTCAATAGTTGGGTTTGGATATAATTTGAACCCGATACTTTTTGGCTTTAATGTATCCAAAACACTGGTTTTATTTTCAATTAATTCATCATCTGGTAAAATACCCCGACATCGAAGGCAACATCCCCAATAACAACCTCTATCTACTAGGGGTATTCTGTAAGATACTATAACACATTCTTTTAAAGAAATAACCCTTGGCTTAAGATTTACATCTATGTAAGTTGTTTTATTACTTTCTGTTTTTAGATTAGAAATTTCGCAAGGTTCATAACCTAAATAAGTGGCTTGTAAGCTGAATAAACCTACAGGTAAATCTTTGAAAAATGCATTACCATTAATGTCAGAAAATAAGGCTGCAATTTGCTTTCCGTTTTGCGATAAGGTAACCGTTACAAAAGGAATTGTTTCACATGTGCCGTTTTCCAGTATTGTAATTTTTAATTTACTTGTTTTGCAAAAAACAGAATTGGAAATTAGGAGCGTACAAGTTAAAATAAATAAATATTTTTTTAGGCTGGCTGATTTGTAAATTTTAGTCATGATTACAAAAATTAAATTGTTATTAAAAAACTGTTGACTATCTAATTACCTCGCAGTAAATGATTCTATACTTGAGTAGAAGCAAATCTTCATTTAGTATTTAATATAAAATGAATCTTTATTTCTATTTCAAAAATAACTAGAATAAAATTTACAATTCGTTTAATTTCCTAGTTGGTAAAAAATAGCAACTAAGTGGTTTGAAATGAAGAAAATGCGGTAAATTAATTTTGCTATTGTTCTGTGGTGTTTACCTCACGTTGAGCTTAGTCTCCTTTACTACGCTCCGTTAAACATTTTTCTCCAGAAAAATAATTAAAAAATCCTTTTCAACACATCGTATTTAAAATATTTTTAAGGTATGCATACATAATGTTTCAATGGTTTTTTTATTCTCATCCGCCGTGGCAGATGACATTTAACTTGGCGTATTCAGAGACATACGCCAAACAACATACTACGATGAACTGGGAGACTAAGTGCAACTGGCAATTCATTAATTTAAGACTTTGTATTTAATTAAAAATGCATTTGGTGTGATGCCCACATTCTTTTTGAAAAGTCTCACAAAATAAGAATTATCAAAGTAACCCAATTCTACTGCTATCTGCGAGACATTTAAGGTTGAATATATTAACATTCTTTTTGCTTCAAGTATAATTCTTTCGCTTATTAACTGAGTACTTGTTTTTCCAATGCAACTTTTAGTAACCCTATTTAAATGTTTTTCTGTAATGTTTAATTTAGAAGCATATCCTTTAACAAATTTTTCGCTTCTAAAATTCTCCTCTATTAAATCTTCAAACTGTTTTACTTTTGCCAAATATGTTTGGTTTTTAATATTTCGCAATAGATTATTTTCTCTAGAAATTTGAATGTAAACTAAAACTATTAATGAATGAATTTTTTGCCATTTAAAAAAATCCATGTTTGCATATTCCGTAACTAATTCATTCATTAAGTACTTGAGTGTGTTCAATTGTTTTTCTTTTAGTTTGAAGTATGGAGTACCTTGAAAAGAGTTATAAAAATGAAAATCTTTAATGCTTAATGAAATAAACCCTTTGTCAAAGAATTCTCTTGAATGAAAAAATACAAATCCATCAACATCATCCGATAATTCCCAATAATGCATTTGACCTGGTTTTAATGCAAACATTGCACCCGTTTCTACTTTATATGTTTCAAAATCTACTTCGTGCTTGCCTTTACCTTTTGTAAATAAAATAACCAAATAGAAATCATGTTTATGAGGGAAATTGGTAAAATGATGTTTGTTAACGTGTTTGTTTAAATAATTAGTATAAAAATCTCCTCCATTACTTGAAAGTTCAAATTTATTTATACTATAAATTGGCAGTTCATTTTTCATGTTCAATAATACAAAAATGTCTTAATAGTGCCATTAATGGAGTGATAATATCTATAGATTTAGTTTGCAGTAATTAACTTTGTCGCATGAAAATTAGTAATAAAAAAATAAATTTTATAATCAACGTATTAAACGAAAAATGTCCTAAATGCGGTAAAGGTTTCGTTTTTAAACAAAATGTGAGCATATTAAACTTACCTATTATGAATGATGACTGCGAAATATGCAATTATCATTACGACAGAGAACCCGGATATTTTTTAGGAGCAATGTATTTAAGTTATGGATTAGCCATCATAGAAGGAATAATTACATTTTTAATTTTATACTATTTATTTCCATGGCTGACAACATTCTACCAAGCAACAATAGTAATACTTGTGATGATTATTCTAGGGCGAAAAAATTATAAATTATCTCGTGTACTTTTCATTCATATTTTTCCATGGTAATACCACACTGTTAGATACCCCACGCTGAGCGTAGTCTCCTTGACTACGCTCAGTTAATTATTTTTCCAAAGAAAAATAATTAAAAAATCCTTTTCAACACATCGTATTGCTATTATTTATAAGGTTTACAAACATAGTGTTTCAACGGATTTTTTTATTGCCATCCGCCGTGGCGGAAGACATTAAGCTTGGCGTAGTCAGAGACATACGCCAAACAACATACTACGATGAACTGGGATAAGAATAGTTTTATTTAATGAAATTTTTCGCCCCTTACCAACATTTCAATAATTTCTATTGTGCGTTTGTCTTTTGCTTCTTGCTTTTTTGCGGTTTGAAGGCGAAAGCCAATCGCAAATAAATTAGCTTTGCTAAGTGTTTTATAAAAAGCCTCAGCTTGTTTGTTTTTACGAAGCTCTTCTAAAAACTCATCAGGAATGGTCATGTTGCTTTGCGAGTCGTATGCTTTCTCCCAACGTCCATCTTCTTTGGCTTTTTCCACTGCTAGCAATCCTGCAGGTTTCATTCTTCCTTCTGAAGTTAGTCGTGCGACATGCCCTGTGTTTATTTTAGACCAGATACTTTTAGGTTTACGCTTGCAAAACTTTTGTATCCAAGCCTTTTCATCGAATGATTTTTTTTGTCCATCAATCCAACCATAGCAGAGTGCCACATCAAGTGCCTCGGCATAGGTTACTGTTTTTTCTCCAGAATCTTTCTTGTAAATCTTTAGCCAAAT
>JBEIDK010000024.1:0-32819 GCA_040383485.1 Flavobacteriales bacterium | reverse complement strand
TTTGTGCATTTCGTTTATAATAGAAATAAACATACCTGGGATTAAGTCTTCACGTCCAAAAGTGAAAATAGCTGATTGTAAATAATCTTTTCCACTCCCAATAACGTTAAAGGTATAGTCAACAAAGTCTTTGGCTTCCTTTGGAGTTCCTGAAGATAAATAAGCGGCGTCAAAGTCTCCAGTATTTTTTAGAATATCTGTAAAAACTTGTATTTTAGAAGTATCTGCTCCACATTGTTTCATAGCATCTAGATATAATTCAAAATGACTTTTCCTTATGCCATTTAAATCTATGTCTGATTCTTCACCTACAACAATTTCGTTAATAAGATATCTTGTGTCTGCGGTTCCTTTGGGAAACCAAGGAACAGTTGTGCAAGTCAAGTTGCCTTGTAGCGTTTTTAATAAAGACATAAAATCCCAAACAGCGTAAACGTGGAATTGCATAAATACTTTCAAGTCATCTATGTCTTTAATTGCCGAATAAACTTTATGATTAATAATCTCTTGTCTTAATGGTTCAATAGACTTTTTAATTTTTTCAATTTGAGTTATCATTTTTGCCGTTTTTTTATTTTAGATGAACAACTTAAATTAAATAATGTTTGAATTTTTATACTCTAGTTTTTAATATTTCAACCTAATAGACAAGTCTATTTTACGTTTGAAACATGCTACAATTAATGCTAGCTTAGGTTTAAAAGATTCTCATATTGTCAAGTATGCTTACCCATATTCCTATTTATTTGCAATTATAAACACAATTTATTGTTCATAATGAATCTTGTAATTGAAATAAAGTACATAAAAAGCCTCACTAATTTGGACTTTTATTTTTGCGTTACTGAATATATAGCAGATTATATTTGTTGTATATATTTTTATTCAATTATATTCTGTTATAGATTTTTGATTCATGCACAATTCATGTATTTTGCAAGCCCAAACTAAACAATGCAAAATATATTAATCATTGGCGCAGGTCGTTCCGCTACTTTCCTTATTGAATACTTGCTTGAATATTCTTCAAGTAATAATTGTCATGTTATACTCGCCGATTCTAATTTAAGCCTTGCTAAAAGTAAATTAAACCAAAGCAAACATGCAACGGCAGTTGAACTAAATATAGATAATGAAGGATTAAGAAAAGAATTGGTGCGCTCTGCATCTGTTATTGTTAGCATGTTGCCAGCACACATGCATGTTAATGTTGCCAAAGATTGCGTTGAATTTGGAAAACATCTTGTTACAGCATCATATGTTTCGGAGGCTATGAGAGAGCTGAATGAAACCGCAATAAAAAACAATGTGCTGCTACTAAACGAAATTGGTTTAGACCCGGGAATAGACCATATGAGTGCCATGAAAATTATTCATGATTTAAAAAAGCAAGGAGCAAAAATAAATTCATTCAAATCGTTTTGTGGAGGGTTGGTTGCGCCTGAAAGTATTGACAATCCGTGGGCTTACAAGTTTTCATGGAACCCACGAAATGTAATTTTGGCTGGACAAAATACGGCACAATATTTAGAAAATAATGCACTTAAATTTGTTCCTTATTCAAGACTTTTCGCTACTTCTGAAACAATAAATGTAGATGGTTTAGGAACCTTTGATGCTTATGCAAATCGTGATTCACTCAGTTACCAAAAACCATATGGACTTGAAAATGTAAGAACTATTTTAAGGGGCACATTGCGACAGAACCCATATTGCAAGGCATGGAATGTATTTGTACAACTAGGTTTGTGCGACGATTCATACAAAATAGATGTATCTCATTTAACCTATAAAAAACTTGTTGAGTCATTTTTACCAAACGATGATTTATCGCTCATTGAAAAATTACAAAAATATTGTGCCCTTGATAATGAGAGTTTACCACTAATTAAATATACAGGTATTTTAGATGATACACAGATTAATTTGAAACCATCGTCGCCTGCCGAAATACTACAAGAACTTTTAGAACGTAATTGGAAGTTGATGCCACATGATAAGGATATGATTGTAATGGTGCATGAGTTTGAATACGAATTGAATGGCAAAAATAATAAGTTGCAATCTAGTTTGGTAGTAAAAGGAGAAGATAGTAAATATACAGCAATGGCTAAAACAGTTGGCTTGCCTGCTGCTATTGCAGTAACGCTACTCATCGAGAATAGAATAACATTAAGAGGAGTTCACATACCAATTATGCCAGAACTATACAATCCAATATTATTAGAATTGGAAAGCCTAGGCATTGAGTTTAAAGATAAAGTTTTTTAAAAAATACAATATTGTGTATTTTTAAATTATGATACTTCACATCTAATTTTAAAATTAATGACTAGAATAAAAAGAATACAAGGAGGTTTATTCACAAGCCTAATTTTTTTACTGATTTTTTGCGTAAGTAAAATTGATGCACAAACAAAGCCTATTTTGAGAATTGATCCTCCAAACTGGTGGGTAGGCATGAAAAGTAATGCCTTGCAGTTAATGATAAGCGGTAAAAATATTGCTAGTTATAAAGCTATAATCAATTACAATGATGTAAAGTTAATAGCTCAAAATAAGTTAGAAAGTCCTGATTATCTTTTTCTAGATGTTGAGATAGCAAGCAACTGTAAGGCATCAAAAATTGAAATTGTATTTGAAAATATAGCAAACACGAAAGATAAATTCACGCAATTGTATGAGTTGAAAAATCGCGAAAATGGTGGTTATAATCCGCTAGGTTTAACTAGCGCCGATTTAATTTATCTATTAATGCCAGACAGGTTTAGCAACGGTGACTCAAGTAATGACATTGTAATTGGCACAACACAAACAACTCTAAACAGAGATAGTATGTTTTTGCGACATGGTGGAGATTTACAAGGCATAATAAACCACCTCGATTATATTGCTGAAATTGGCAACACTGCATTGTGGTTGAATCCTGTACAAGAAAATAACCAGCCAAAAGAATCTTACCATGGATATGCAATTACCGACCATTACAATATAGATAAGCGATTAGGAACAAACGAAAAGTATGTTGAATTATCACAAAAGGCACATCAAAAAAAATTGAAAATGGTTATGGATGTTGTTCCAAATCATTGCGGTAATGAGCATTATTTTTTTAAGCATATTCCTTCAAAAAATTGGGTGCACCAATGGAATGAATTTACACGCACAAGCTACCGTGCACCTACATTGTTAGACCCATATTCAAGCGAATTAGACAAAGATATTTTTAGGAATGCTTGGTTCGATAGGCACATGCCCGATTTGAATCAACAAAATCCTTATTTGGCAAAATACCTAATTCAAAATTCTATTTGGTGGGTAGAGTATGCAGGTATAGATGCTTTGCGAATTGATACTTATGCATATCCTGACCAACAATTTATGCATGACTATGCCGATGCACTATTTAAGGAATTTCCTAGCCTCGGTATGTTTGGAGAAATTTGGGACCATGGTGTTCCAATACAAGCATTCTATACTAAAAATTCTAATAAAGCATCTAATTCATTATTACCAGGCGTTACAGACTTTCAATTAAATTTTTCACTTACCGATGCATTAAACAAACCATTTGGATGGACTGAAGGTGCTGCAAGATTATATTATACTTTGGCGCAAGATTATCTTTATGAAGACGCTAGTAAGAATGTTGTTTTTCTCGATAATCATGACATCTCTAGGTTTTATTCTATGGTAAATGAAGACTATAATAAATTTAAAATGGGAATCTCTTTTTTACTTACTACTCGCGGAATACCCATGCTTTATTATGGTACAGAAATTTTGATGAAAAACTATGCAAATCCTGACGGTAAAGTAAGGGAGGATTTTAAAGGTGGTTGGCCAAAAGATTCAGTAAATAAATTTACTAAAGAAGGACGAACTAATTCGGAAAATGATGCTTTCGATTTTGTAAAAAAACTCGCCAACTATAGAAAAAATAATAGCGTGCTACAAGCTGGAAAATTGATACAATTTGTACCTGAAAAAGGCATATATGTTTATTTTAGAACCAACAATGAAAAGCAGTTGATGATAATTATGAATCCTAACAACGATGGTGCTGAAGTTGATTTGAAAAGATTTGATGAAGTATTAAAAGGAAGAAGGCATTTCAAGAATATTATGGATGACAAAGAAGTAAATGTTACCGAAAAAATATCATTACAAAAATTGAATGTTTCAATTTTCGAAATACTTTTGTAGGAGCATCAAAAAAATAAAGGTGAGTGCGAATATTATTTCGCATTTTATATTTCAATAGCAACCTTATCAGGCTTTGCATAGCTTAACCTTGAAATTTTTATTGTATTATGATAGCTGTCAAGGCCACTACACGTAATGCTTTGGGCTTTTTCTAAATCAATAAAACCATCTTCTAATAAGCAGTTTGCCGGAAAATAAATATGTTTTATTTCGCCAATTATTAGAATAGTATTATTCGCTTTTATATTAATTTGTTCTCTAAGTTCAACTCCAATTTGTATGTTACTATCCTTTACATAAGGAGCTTCAAAACCATCTTTGAATTCAGGGACTAGCCCTGTTGCTTCAAATTCTGAAACTTCTTTTGGGTATCTTGCAGATGTTTGGTGTGCTTGCTTATAATTATTTTCATTAATATGATTGATGGTATAAAATCTGTTATCAAGAATATTTGAAAGTGTATGTCTTTCAACACTATCTGGTCTATTAATAAAACCAATGAGCGGAGGGTGCGCTCCAACATGAAATATGGAATTAAATATTGCAAGATTGTTTTGCCCTAGTTTGTTTATACTTCCTATTAAAGCCAAACTTTTAAACCCAGTTAATGAATTTATAAGCGATGCTCTAAATTTTTGTTCAAGCAGCATTATTTCATGCAAACTTAAATGCGAAGTTTCTGTAGAGTTCATTTTAAGATAACTAATGATTTGAAATATAATTAAAATTTAAGAACCAATTAAAAAACATCCATGTTACCACCGCCTTGTTTTTCTTGATTTTCTTGTTGTTGCCTAGCCTTTTTACCATCGGCTTGACCAAAACGATAATTAAGGCTAAACTGTATAATTCTTGTTTCTCTTTTTCTTTTCATGTTTTGAGAAAAATCTGATGTTCCAATTTTAAGTCTAAAAATCTGGGTATCAAAAATATCATTCAAACTAAGAGATGCTGAAAGTTTACGCTTTAAAAAATCTCTTCGTAAACCAATTTCAGCAAAACCTAAGGCTTTAATATTTCCGATTAAAGAACGTGTAGGGCTATTATAGTTGGCTGATAACTGAAAATTAATTTCTTTTGGCAACTTAGCATTGAGTATCAGCCTAATGGTTGCTGCAAAATTTCGATTATTTAAACCTTCAACTATATTATTACCATTGAGTTGTTGTTCAAAAATATTTAAGTTTGAAGTGATGTCAATTTTATTAGAAAGTTGATTTTTAGTTACTATTTCAATACCATAATTTGTTGAATTATTTAGGTTTCGAAAAGTTACCGTTCCAATACCTGCGCTATCAATGGTTTTGTACCGCTGCACATTATTAATTTGACGTCTTAAATAAAACGTAGTTAAAACAAATTGCTGACCAAAATACTTACTAAAATTTGCTTCAAAAGCATGAATAAATACTGGTTTAAGATTTGGGTTGCCCACCATAATATTATTAGGGTTTGTAATGTCAGGAAGCGGATTCAAATTTCCAGTAGCTGGTCTATTAATTCTTTTGCTGTAGCTTAATGAGAAATCAATTTCATTTTTCAGTTTTTTACCAATAGATGCCGTTGGAAACAGACTGAAATAGATATTTGAAAAGTTAACGCCAAGACTTTTTTGTTCAAATAAATAATTAGTGTTTTCTCCTCTCAATCCAGCCTTTAGTTTAAATTCCGAAACCTCTGATGATGCACTTACATATGATGCGGCAACCTTTTCATTATAGGTAAAGTAATTCTCAAACGTTTTGGATTGATTCGTATTCAGCGTGTCTAGATTAAATATGTTATCAATAATCCTATTTGTATACCTTATTCCTGCTTCAAGTTTTATTTTTTTAATGGAATTTGAATAATCACTTTGAATATTATATGTTTTATTATTTGTAGGCTGTGTAACCTTCACAATCAATGGATTGTTTAAGTAATATTTTTCAACTAGGTTATAGCCATAATCCGAGTAATCGGTAAATTGATTGTTTTTATTCTCTGAATAGCTAGCATCAATACCTATGGTGTGCAATGGTTTTTTAAATGTCTTTTTTAGGAAATAAGCCGCATCAAAATTTTTTGAATCATTTAATATGCCCGATATTCTTTTGTTTTTTGCAATGGTATCACTCTTGGCGTTTTGAGTATAAAAAACAACATTTTCATCATTGTTCTGATAACCAAAATTTCTAGATGCAGAAATACCTGTTACGAGTGATTTTGATATGTTATAATCAAATCCTAATTTAATGTTATGAGTTCTGTTTAGGTTTAGTGAATTAGAGTTTTGCGATAGTTTTGGAATATTGCTATTGATAAAATTATCCAAATCCATTATTCCAAATCCAGTTCTTGTATCATACCTTTGGCTATAACTAGTAAATAAATTTACTTTTTTTGTTGATAGTTTAGCGTTATTGAGTTGTTGAATTTATTAATCGTATTGAATTTGTCGTTACTCCCGAAACCCGAAGTAATTCCGCCATTAAATCCTTGTTGACTATTCTTTTTTGTAACAATATTAATTATTCCTGTGCTACCCGATGCTTCAAATCTTGAGTCTGGATTAGTAATGATTTCTATTTTTTCAATCATTCCGGCAGGTAATTGCTGAAGTGCTTGTGTTGGATTACTGCTCATCTGAGCTGATTGACGACCATCAATATAAATAGTAATATTATCACTACCCCTTAAGTTCATATTGCCATCAGCATCAACATTTATGGTGGGTACATTCTTTAATACATCGGCAGCTGTTCCACCTTGTGTAATAATGCTCTTATCAACATTGAATACTTTTTTATCAGGCTCAAGTTGCAATGTGTTTTTTTCGGCAACTATTTCAACAGTTTTTAATTGTTTTAGCTTTAAAAAAATAGGGCTTAAGTTTATCTCTACATTCTTTTCACTAACCTCAATATCATTTTTAAAACTCGGAATATGGCCAACAAAAGAAACCTTAATAATATATTTACCATTAGTTACATTATCTATTTTATAAATACCATTTTCATTAGTTAGCACTCCTGTAACTATGCTCGAATCTTTTGAATTTATCAAAGTAACAGTGCAAAAGTCCATTCCTTTTTTATTATCTGCGTCTAATACAACCCCAGTAATTATGCCTTTGTTTTTTATATTTTGAGCATTGATTTGTGCAGTAATAAAAAGTAAGAGAATGATGTATAAATATTTCATTATGAATTTTGATAGCAAAGGTATTAAAGCTTAATTAACCTAACCAACTTATCATAGATAATGTTTGTTGTGTTTTACAATAAATTAATAGAATAGTTCAGGCCTTTCTAATTAAAACACCATAAAAAAAAATTGAAGTAGTATGTAAATTATTTCTTTCTTTGTAATAATAGGAATTGTATAAATGATTAAAACAGTAATAAGCAACATTACAATTTGGTTTGAGCAAAAAGCCTATGGTGTTTGCGCATGGTGGGGAAAGAAACTTGGTATTAAAAGTAATACCATACGTATGTACTTTATTTATCTTTCTTTTTTTACTGTAGGCTCTCCAATTATACTGTATTTTATTATGGCATTTATACTTGAACATAAAAATTACTTTAAGTCTTTCAAAAAAAAGAAAAGAACGATTTGGGATTTCTAACATTCCTTAGTATTAGTAACTTTTATAATAAATTTGATTATTAATAACTATGCAAATTCAAACTTGTTTCTCCCCTTCTCAGTATCCTCTATTTGAAACTGATAATACCATTGTAGTTATTACCGATATCTTACGCGCTACCTCAGCCATGTGTACCGGTTTCGAATATGGTATAAAAAAAATCATACCTGTGGCTACAGTAACAGAGGCACAAGAATATAAAGACAAAGGATTTATAGTTGCTGCTGAGCGTGATGGAAAAATTGTAGATGGTTTTACGTTGGGCAATTCACCTTTCGATTACATGCAGGAATTCTTAATAGGCCAAACAGTAGTCATCTCAACTACCAATGGTACTCAAGCCATAGAAGCTGCCAGAGATGCCTATAAGGTTGTTTTAGGTGCATTTGTAAATATTACTGCAATCGCCAACTTTCTTAATTCTGAGAATGCGAATGTTATCATTCTTTGTGCTGGATGGAAAAACAAATTTAATTTAGAAGATACGCTTTTCGCTGGGGCATTATCGCAAAAATTAATTGATTCAACTTTGTTTAATACAGATTGTGATTCTACCTATGCTGCTATGCATTTATACGATACAGCAAAGGACAATATGTTTTCTTTTTTAGAAAAGTCTTCTCATCGCAATCGTTTAAAAAATCTGAATTTAGAAAAAGACATTAATTATTGCCTAACACCCGATAGCTGCGCAGCAGTTCCTGTGCTTGTTAATAATACAATTATTAACATGGCAGCTAATACAGTTACTCAATAATTTATGCAACAAGGCAAACTATTTCTTATTCCTTGTCCACTTGGTATCTGGGAGGATTCATTATCAACTTTATCCAAACAAGTTTTAGATGTTATTCCTACGTTAACAGAGTTTATTGTTGAAGATGTAAGAACAGCCAGACGTTTCATAAAAAAAGTTTATCCGCAAGCCGACATTGACAATACTACATTTCATTTGCTAGATAAGCATATAAAGTATGATGAGATTTTAAAGTATTTAAATTCAACATTGTTAGGCAAAAATGTAGGGTTGTTAAGTGAGGCTGGTTGCCCTGCTATTGCTGACCCGGGAGCATTAATAGTTGAAATTGCCCATGAAAAAAACGTACAAGTTATACCCTTAGTTGGTCCATCATCAATATTGCTATCCTTAATGGCATCTGGCTTTAATGGACAAAACTTTGCATTCTCGGGTTACCTTCCAATAGATAAGACAGAGAGGAGCAAGGCCATCAAAAACTTGGAAATGCTTTCTGCAAAATTTAACCAATCACAAATTTTTATTGAAACACCTTTCAGAAACAATCAAATATTAACCGATATTTTAAGCGTTTGCAGAGACGACACAAGACTTTGCATTGCATCAGAGCTAACCACTCCAAATGAGTTTGTACAAACAAAAAGCATTTATAAGTGGCGTAGCATTAAGATAGACTTGCACAAAAAAAATGTAGTGTATGTTTTGATGGCATAAATTAGAATGTTGTAAATAATTATACTCAACCCTCACTCAAAAACAATTACTCCATTATAAGTTGTTGTGCCGTTGCTAATGCTTGCGTTATAGGTGCCTTTTGCCTCGGCTTCTAAATCAATGTTAATAGCCTCGCCATTGTTAATGAGTGTTTTTTGCTGTATGGTTTTGCCAGTTGTATCAAATACCCTAAGCACCAAACTATTTTCTGTTTTAAACTCCTTAGGTATTTGAATGTTACACCTGCCATTGTTAGGGTTGGCATATATGTATAACAATTTATCATTATTGCCTTTTGCAAAACGTGTGTTTTCGGGTACGCTTAAAAAACCATCGTATTTGGCAATGTAAGCATCAGCATAATCATTGCATATAAGTGAAGTGCCCCCAAATTGGGCAGGACCGTATATTGTGCCACATGCAACAATACTATTTGGTGCATTTACAACTAGACCAATACAGTCAGCATTATTATTTGTTACGAAACCTGTCTTTATACCCAAACTATTATAAACCACAATAAACATCTGATAATTTGAATTATTGATTAAAATGGTATCATTATCAAAATAGGCATTTCCTGCAAATGTTCCACTAATGTATGAGTCGCCATTGCTGTCGGTGTATATATCACTTGTCCACATCATTTCACTTGCTTTCGGACTCTTTACCCAAATAACATTTCCATCAAAATCAAATTTTATGATATAAGCACCAGATGTAGTGTTGGCACTAGTATATGTTGTGTTATTTATTATTGATGAGCTGCCATTAAAACTCCCACAGGTGTACAAGTTATTTTGAGAATCATGTTCTATTTTATTGATATCAATATAATAACCATTGGTATCAGTTGCAAAAATTTTAGCCCAAATTACATTACCGTCTAAATCAAATTTACTTATAAAGTGACCAAGTTTATTATTGGTATTTAACGTTAAGGTATCTATTTTTAATGTGCTTACGTTATTATTATTCCCTGTTAAAAACAAAAAATTATTCACAACTGAAATGCCCTTTACATCATTATCATAACCTCTAATTATTTTTTTTGCCCATAATTGGTTACCTAATGCATCAAACTTTAATAGTTTTACATTTGGTGTAAAAACACCTAAAGTATCTGAATGATCGCTCCAAACGGTGGCATATGTATTACCTAATTCATCAGAAGTTATCGTTTTGCAAATGTTTCTATGGCCAATTATGGTGCTGGAACCAATCGATTTAGACCATACACAAGTACCATCCGAACTTAATTTAGCCAAATATCCATAACTTTGATAAGTATTAGGTGTACTCATAATACCACAACCTAAATTGATGGATTGTGAATAACTGCCGCAAACTAATATACTATTAGAAAATGAATCATACATTAATCCATAATTATATTCATAGTAAAATGATGCACTAGCACCATAAGGATCATTAAATCCTCCAATTTGTTTCACCCAAATGAGATTGCCATCTGCATTGTATTTAGCAATAAAAATATCGTTCTTACCCTTTATTGTAAAGCTTTGATTGCCTATTGTAGCATTATGTCCATAAAAAATGTAACTAGTGTATATATTACCACTGTTATCTTTGCAAATCATAGTTGCATTATCTCCTTCCGATGTTCCAGATTTCTTTGCCCAGGACCAAGATTGGGCTTGACAATTATTAAAGGTAAAAACTGTTAGTAAAATAATTATGATATTTTTCATTTTTTATAATTTTTATTTTTTATAAAAAACTGTGTTTTGCACCTCTATTTTACTTCCGTCAAAAAACAAAGAGTTTTCTGGAATATAACCACCTTCTAATACAGTTTCAAAGTTGAGAATTCTAGAATCTTTTGGCATGTTGCAAAAAGTTCCTCCGTAATGCTCTGATAAATAAAATTCACCTTTTTTCAAGTTGTTTCTGATCATTATTTTTCCTTGTCCTTTAATTAAATATTCTATTCTGCCACGACATAAAACATTATCTAATGAATCGTAACTAATAAATCGATTATTACTAAGTATCTTAAATTTTAAGGGAATTTTTGCACAATATTCATATATCTGAGTTCCTCTAGGATTACTCATTCTTGACCAAGAACCAGCATAAATCCAAGTTCCTAGATATGGCTCAATTCGTTCCCTTTTCTTTTTGCAACCTGCAAATAGAAAAAGTAAGTATAAAATAAGCAGTATTTTATTTTTCATTAGTTTATCAATTTGTAATTTTAATTTCATCCACATTATACCATTTGTTTGCATCAAAGGCACTTCCATCAAAGTTATCTTCGAATACCAGTTCTGTGCCTTGAGAATAATCTGGAAAGTAATTGTCCCTTTTGTTAAACCATAAGGAAGGATTTAATATAATTATTTTGGAAGTATCCATTAGCCATTCATTAGAAATAAAGCCTGGTTGGCTGCAATGGCAATTATCTTGTGCTTTAGCATTAATAATACTAGCAAGTACCAAAGTGTAAATAAAAAATTTCATAGTTAGAGCAATTAGTTATTTGTTTTTAAAAATACAGTATTATATAGTGAAATTGGTGTGCCATCAAAAAACATTGAATTTTTAGGAGGATAGCCTCCATCTAATAACGCTTCGAAATGCAATATTCTGGAATTATCTGGCACATTACAAAATTTAGATCCATTATATTCTGTTACCTTAAAGTTACCTTCTTTAAAATTATGCTTGATAATTATTTTTCCTTGTCCCTCATTTAAAAAATCTATTCTGCCACGACATAAAACATTATCTAATGAATCGTAACTTATAAATCGATTATTTCTTAATATTTTAATTTTTAAAATCTTTGTGGTGCAAAAGTTATTGATAACTTTGCCAGCAGGCCTTTTGTCGTAGTTGAAGTACCCTACAATTGACCATATGCCAATAAATGGCTCAATTCGTTCTCTTTTCTTTTTGCAACCTGCAAATAGAGAAAGTACGCATAAAAAAAGCAGTATTTTATTTTTCATTAGTAACAGCTTTTATGTCGTTCAATTGCTTTTGTAATTCAATAATATAAAGTATAAGCTCTTTAATCTTTTTCATTTGCAATTTTTGCATTTCAAAAAGGTTTACTTCCGAGTTCGAAATTTCCTCTGCGCTTGGCATTTCAGGCAAATGTTTGTTTCCGATAATATATTTTTTAACCCTTAACTTGTGTGCGTTTAATGAAGCGTAACGCGGATGAACTAAACTCGCATTTGTAATGCGAAAAACACAATTCCAATTCAACTTCAACATTCAATTCTTGGTAATTTTTAACAATCAAATTCCATCGGCATAATCAATAGCACTGCTAAAAACATATTGTTCGGCACTTTTAACAATCATTCCTTTTACTAAATTTTGATGTATATAATTTATCTTTTCTTCGATACTAATGTACTCAAATATTTCAATAGCATGATTATCGTCTGTCCAAATTTTATAATCTTTGACTCTCCTTGTTAGTTTTGCATCAAACTCAAATTTGTTTAAGTACCATTCTCTTCTGCTTTCTCCAATTTCTATAATTTGAGTGAATATTTCTTTTGAGGTAAATTTTTTAAAATTACGTAAAAAAACCACTCAATATAGATGGTTCTTTTACCCTGCAAACAATATGTATATGACTACTCATAATGCAATAAGCAATCTCGGCTTATCCGAGACCAAACCTTTATTTTCATTACAATATTTTAATGAATCAACTACTATATTAGCATAGTCTTTTCTTGTAAATAAATCAACCCAATCAACAACTGTTATTGTTAAAAAATAAATATCGTTTTGTCTCGGCTTAGACGAGATTCTATATCTGTCTCCATCCAGAGAACAAATGTATTTTTTATTTGGAATTTTTGTTGCGTGCTTTGCAAAAGCACATTTAAAAGCACTCTCGTCACCGCTTTGCTAAAGTCGAGTAAGTGTTGAGGTTAATTTTTATTGCGTGCTTTACAATAACACATTAAAGCATCCTCGTCACCGCTGAGCTAAAGACTAGGACTAGTGGGGGGTTTTCTTGTGCAGCCTTCTTATGGCGTAGGACATCTAGTTACATCTGAATTTTGCCATTTCAAATACCTACATAAAAAAAATGTAGTATATGTTATGATGGCATAAATTATTAAGTTTTACCCTCTACATACTATCCTAAAAAAATAAAACTATTTTCGCCACTGAAAAATTTTATTCATGACTTGGCTTTCCAACATTGGTAAATACTACATACTTTTGGTTCGTACCTTTAAGCGACCCGAAAAATGGAGTATTTATAAAGAACAGTTTTATCTTGAGGTAGATAAACTTGGTATCGGTTCTTTAGGATTAGTATCCATTATTTCTGTTTTTATGGGAGCTGTAATATGTATTCAATCTGCTTTTGGCTTCGAAAGCCCTTGGATTCCTTTATATGCAGTTGGTGTTTCAACGCGCGATATTATTATTTTGGAATTTTCTCCAACGGTGGTATGTTTAATACTTGCTGGTAAAGTAGGAAGTAATATTGCTGGTGAGCTTGGTACCATGAGGGTAACCGAGCAAATAGATGCTCTTGAAATTATGGGAATTAACTCATGCGGATACCTAATAATGCCAAAAATTGTAGCTGCTGTTTGTATCTTTCCTTTTTTAATTACAATATCTATGTTCTTAGGCATTTTTGGCGGTTATTTGGCTGGTGTAGGGGTTCATGCTGTAACTAGTTATGAATATATTTATGGTGTAACTTACGACTTTAACACCTATTATATTACATATGCGTTAATAAAGTCGTTGGTTTTTGCTTTTATTATTACCTCAGTTTCTGCTTTTTATGGATACTACACTGAAGGTGGTGCCCTAGAGGTTGGGCGTTCATCTACAAAAGCAGTGGTGTATTCTAGTATTTTAGTTTTGTTAGCTAATGTTTTAATTACTCAATTATTATTATCATGATTGAGGTTAAAAACATATTCAAGTCCTTTAAAACAAAGGATGTCTTAAAAGATGTTTCCATTTTTTTTGAGCAAGGTAAAACAAACCTTATTATTGGTGAAAGTGGTAGTGGAAAAACAGTATTAACGAAACTAATGGTGGGTTTATTAATACCAACTAAAGGTCAAGTATTATATGACAATGTTGACTTTGTGAACATGACTTTTGCTGAAAAGAAAGAAATAAGAAAACAAATAGGAATGCTTTTTCAAGGAGGTGCGCTATTTGATAGTATGACTGTTGAACAGAATATTCGTTTCCCTTTAGATATGTTTAGTGAAATGAATGAAGAAGAAAAAAGAGAAAGAGTAGAATTTTGTTTAAAAAGAGTAAACCTTGTAAATGTAAATAAGTTGTTCCCAGCAGAAATTTCGGGAGGTATGAAAAAGAGAGTTGGCATTGCTCGTGCCATAGCCATGCAACCAAAATATCTTTTTTGCGATGAACCAAATAGTGGATTAGACCCTCGTACATCAATAGTTATAGATAATTTAATTAGAGAAATTACAATAGATTTTAATATCACAACCATTGTTATAACCCATGATATGAATAGTGTTATAGAAATTGGCGATAACATTACTTTTATATATAAAGGAGAGAAATGGTGGCAAGGAAATAAGCAAGAAATCTTAAAATCGAATAATAAGGAACTTGACGACTTTGTTTATGCTTCTAGTTTCATGAAAGAAATAAAACACTCCTTTCTTGGTTAGTGATTAGTTAGAATAAAACTGAATTTGCCAATTTGTAGCTAATTTTTACCGTTTAGGTTAATAATTTTACCATTTAGGCTTTTTTTTAGGATATTAAAAAACATATTTTCATATTTGAATCCATAAAAATAAACAAACATTAAAATTTATAAAAAAATGAAACACAAATTACTCTCACTTTCATTGGCTATGTTATCAGTGGTAACAATAGTAAATGCACAAAACCGCTGTGGTTTCGATGAGCTGGTTAAGAGCTATGACCAAAAATTTCCTGGCTATAAGAATGCTATTGATTTAGATATTCAAGAAATGGTGAAACCAAACCAAGACCGTGCCGACGACTTCTCCGATAAGTTATATACGATTCAGGTTGTTTTTCACATAGTTTATAGAACAGCAGGAGAAAATACCTCAGATATTAACATTAACAAACAAATGTCAAGGCTAAACAAAGACTATAGCGCCACAAACGCTGACCATGTAAATGTAAGGCCTGAATTTGCACCTTTTACATCTGGTGATACAAGAATTAGGTTTCAACTTGCAACTGTTGACCCAGACGGTAATACAACAACAGGTATTGAAAGACGCTCAACATCAATAACTTCTTTTTATAGTATTACTAGCGGTACAGGATTGGCTGATGGTGTGAAGAAATTTGCAACAGGTGGTTTAGATGCTTGGGATCCTTCTAGGTATTTGAATATTTGGGTTTGTAACTTCCCTCCTCCAATTGCAAGTGGTGGTTTGGTAGTTGGTTATGCAACGCCACCTCCAGGTTTAGCACCTATTTGGAACGATGGTGACTCTGACCCAACATTACAAGGCGTGGTATTAATGCAAGGTTTTGTAAATGATAACAAAGGAAGAACGGCAGTTCATGAAGTAGGACATTATTTAGGATTACGACATGTTTGGGGAGACGCTTCTCCTGCTTGTGGCGAGGACTTTATTTGGGATACTCCTGCGGGCGCTGAACAATTAATAGAATATGGACCAGGTAGTACTTGGAATAACCCTTGTAGTGGTAGAAATTATACTCGTAATAAATTTCGTATCGTTTCAACAGTAAATGGAGCTATTACAACTCCTAATTCATACTCTTATGATACAGCTCAAACTTATAAAACATTCTTTAATACTACTACTCTGTTAACCGATACTTTACTCCAAAAAGCAGTTAGGATTGATATGTTTGATAGTATCTGTACTGGAACAACTATTCCTGACGCCGATTCAACAAGGTATTTCTTTGCCTACCCAGCAGCATATAATAATTTTTATTACGATAGTTTAGGTGCTATAATTGATACCATTTTTGTTCCTGCTATCGCTACATTAGTGAACCAATCTTGTACTAAAAGTTTAGTCCCAAATACTTGTAACATTCCAGTAATTGAGCCTTTAGATCCAACCTTTACTAATTTCATAAATCATGGTCAGTATAATGACTATTATGAAGATTATATGTATTATTCATCTGAAGATTGCCAAGTTGCTTTTACAAACCAACAACGCAAACTCATGCAAACTGTTTTAGTTACTCGTCGACCAGGAATCGCAGTTGTAACAATTAATGGTATTAAAGAAGGTGAGGCTTCACGCAAATTAAACTTCTCACCTAATCCTGCAAATGATTTTATTACTTTAAGTAACGTGTCTTCTAATTCTATGTATCAGATTTTTAATGTTGCTGGTAGCATCGTTTCAGAAGGAAAAATTGAAAATAAAACAATTGATATTTCTAATCTTACACATGGTATTTATACTGTTAAGGTTCTTTCTAAAAATGATACTTTAGTGAACAAACTAATTGTAACTGAATAATTAAATAACATCATAATTAAAACGCTGCTTGAAAAATCAAGCAGCGTTTTTTGTTTTAAACCACATTTGAAATAAAAAATTAAATTCGCCAAACATTCTTGATTTGTATATGCAGGCACCTTTTTTTTCAGTGATAATTCCGGCTTATAATAGAGCCCTTGTATTACCAAAAACAATTGAGAGTGTTAATAAGCAAACCTTTCAATCATTTGAAATAATTGTGGTGGATGATGGTAGTAAAGACAATACAAAAGAAGTTATTTCTGAATTGAATAACCCAAAAATTAATTATGTTTTTCAAAATAATGCTGAAAGAAGTGCGGCCAGAAATAATGGGGTACGAAATGCTAAAGGTAAGTATATTTGTTTTTTAGACAGTGATGACTTTTATTTAGAAACTCATCTTCAAGTATTGCATGATAATATTGAAAAAAATAATTTTGACAATGCCCTCTATTTTGTTGAATGTAAATTATTACAGAATGGGCTGGTTACAATACCATCAGTTTTAAATTTAGGGAATGATATTTATAAATATTTTCTTTTTTATTCTGTTGTGCCTGTAAGAGTTTGTATAAGTAAGGAAATTTTTAATGACTTTTTGTTTTTAGAAGATGTTGTAATTGTTGAAGATACTGTGCTTTGGTGTAATATTGCTACAAAATACCCAGTTCATCATATTATTGAAAATACAGTATTATATCACCTTCATGATGATAATTCAGTGTTGATTGAAAAAAATTGTTTCTTGCCAAGATTAAAAGGTTTGCAAAAGTTGTTTAAACAAGAAATAATGCAAGGCAAAATTTCAAAAAATGTAAAGAATGAAATTTTGAGTGACTGTTATTTTGGAATTGCAAGACATTACGAGTTTGTAAAAAAATTCATTCCTATGCTAATGAATTTAATTATTTCAATTTATTATTATCCAAAATGGCAGGTTACAAAAAAGAAGGTTTATATGATTTATGCTTTTATATTTGGTAAGCCAAGCAATAACTTTTAATATTTGTAATATGGAATATTCACAAAAGGAAACAATAGCAATAAATGAATATTACTCTTAAAAAAAAGAGCAAAAAATACGCATGAAAAAAACACTGCTTAAAATATATTATTTTGGCTCACTAAGTAAAGAAGCAACAAACAAGAATCAAAAGCTTATAAGAGATTCTGAATGGCAAGCAATATTGCCCTATATTAAAGTAGGGGATTTTTTGGATGTTGGTTGTGGTGCCGGATATGCAATGGAAATGGCTGCAAAGGCAGGATGTAAAGTCAGTGGTATTGACCCTGATCCTGGCGGGCATGGTGTAGGACGTGAAGGGTCGGGTTTTCAGGTTAATGCAACGATTATTCAAGGCTTTGCCGAAAAAATAGGTTTCCAAAATAAAATGTTCGACACTGTATACTCCTCTCACGTTTTAGAACATGTAAATTCAGAAACTCAAAGTTTGAAGGAAATGTGTAGAGTATTAAAGGATGATGGGGTTTTAATTATTGGTATGCCTACAAATTATATTATTAGGTTAGGTTGGCTTTCACAAATACTCTTTACAACGCACCATAAAATTGTAAATTTATTGTTTGGTAAGATTATTAAAGTAGGACGTACAAATTTTAGAGATTTATTTATTCCTCCATCGCATAGTTTTGAGGGTAAAACGGCTCTATACGATTTGAAATACTATAAAATTGATAATTGGAGAAAAATTATTTCCGAAGAATTTGAAATAATAGAAACACTCTTACCTGCTTATTACCCATATCCAGAATACCGTCAATTTTTTAAGCTACATAAATCACCTACAAAAAGTAGCAGTGTGTTTTTTGTTTGCAAGAAAAAATCAAATTAAAACGCTATGTTAACTATTTCTGATTTTTTTTAAATAATTAGGAGTGAAATTTTCAAATTTTCTGTACCTACCGATTTTATTTTGAATGAGGTAATTTGTTTCTCAGAATAACCAATACAGAAAACCTTAACACTATATTTTCTATACAATTTTTCATTACTAATTGTAATATCAATTGCATTTATTTTTTGTCTAACTAAAAAATAAATATGCAATGGTTAATGCCAATACTACATGAAATTATTACAATAAGGCCATGCGGTAATTGGACTAAGTTGAAAGTGTAATGGGTATAATATCATCAATGTTAATTCCTATAACAAACCTTTTAAACCCAGATTACGCGTTAGGGGTTCGTAGTGAAGCGCCAAAGCCCAATAAAATATGAACTTTTAGGGATACATCATATTGAATATATGATGTATGATAAAAAGTTGTTTACTTCATATTTTGAAGCCGTTTTGCGTTGTAATAGAATTTCTAATGCGTAATCTGGGTTTAAATAGTCAAGCATCAAAAAGCATAAACTTCAGTAAAATCAGATATTTCACAATGTTTATTTGTAAAATAATATACCAATAATATCTGAATCAAATAAGTTTCCCTGCATTTTAGTTTAGGGCTCCTCAGCCTTAGTGTTATTGGTTTTTAAATTTAATAAAATTGCGTTAAGCCATGTAGGAAGGTTCCAAGGGACGAGGAAATCACCTTTATAGTAGCAATTTCATTAAATTTTAAAATTGCGAACATAGGAGCAAAAAAGAAGAATCAAGCATTGTCTCGGCTTAGCCCAGATGTTACTTTTCATCAAGGAAAAGTAAGGCTAAATTTTAAATTGACTTTTTGAGGGACTACTAAATAAATATAATTGTAAGTTACTTTAGGAGTATAAAATATTCAATATTTAGTTTTTTGAAACTCGCAAACAAGGATTCTAATTTTTAACATTTTTGTTTAAATTCGCAACCCAAATAATGAATATCAATGTTTGAAAATTTAACTGACAAGATTGAACGTGCCTTTAAAATATTAAAAGGACAAGGACAAATTACTGAAATTAATGTTGCCGAAACATTAAAAGAAGTGCGTAAAGCATTGTTAGATGCCGATGTAAATTTTAAGATAGCGAAACAATTTACTGATACTGTAAAAGAAAAAGCTTTAGGACAAAATGTGCTAACATCTATTTCGCCAAGTCAGCTAATGGTAAAAATTACCCATGATGAACTTGCCGAATTAATGGGAGGAAGCAATACTGAAATTAATTTAAAGAGTGCGCCCGGATTGCCTGCGGTAATATTAATGAGTGGTTTGCAGGGTTCTGGTAAAACTACATTTTCTGGTAAGCTGGCTTTATATTTAAAAGATAAAAAAAATAAGAAACCACTATTGGTTGCTTGTGATGTTTACCGTCCAGCTGCAATAAATCAATTACAAACCTTAGGGGCTCAATTGGGAATTCCAGTATTTGCAGATGCAGAAAGTAAAGACCCTGTAAGCATTAGTAAACGAGCTATTGAACATGCAAGAGAAAATAATTATAATGTCGTAATAGTTGATACGGCAGGCCGTTTAGCTGTTGACGAACAAATGATGAATGAAATAGCTGAGGTTAAGAAAGCGATTAACCCTTCGGAAACTTTATTTGTTGTTGATTCAATGACTGGTCAAGATGCTGTAAATACTGCCAAGGCATTTAATGACCGTATAAATTTTGATGGTGTTGTTCTTACCAAACTAGATGGCGACACACGCGGTGGAGCTGCGCTTTCAATTAGATACACTGTAAATAAACCAATTAAGTTTGTTGGTACTGGCGAAAAGATGGAGGCATTAGATGTTTTCTATCCGGAACGAATGGCCGACCGTATTCTTGGAATGGGAGATGTTGTAAGTTTGGTTGAACGTGCAAGGGAAAGATATGATGAGGAAGAGGCAAGGAAACTACAAAAGAAAATTGCTAAGAATCAATTCAATTTTAATGATTTTCTAAATCAAATAAATCAAATAAAAAAGATGGGTAACATCAAAGATTTGGTTGGAATGATTCCTGGTGCAGGTAAAATGACAAAAGGATTAGATATTGATGATGATGCATTTAAAGGTATTGAGGCCATCATACAGTCCATGACACCATATGAAAGAGAGAACCCAGATGATATTACTGGCAGCCGCAGGTTGCGTATTGCAAAAGGTAGTGGGAACGATATTGCCGAAGTAAATAAATTGATTAAGCAATTTGATGATATGCGAAAAATGATGAAAATGATGGGTAACAAAGAGCAGATGGCTAAGATGATGAAACAAATGCAAGGCATGGGAGGAATGCCTGGCATGCCAAAAATGTAAAAAAGGTTGGAAGCATTTCTAACCTTTTAATTAACGTACAATTGTAAGTTTTGTAATTGTATTTTTGTAAGATTGTAAGTCCATCTTGATTGCCCCAACCAAAATTTCTGCTTGTGCTCTTATCGGAATGTGATTGTCATCATCGGTAATCCAAACATTCAAATCTTCCTCATGTTTAAAAATTCTACCTTTTTGTAATATGGGTCTAAACTTTAAACACTTAACCTTTCCAAATGCAGTGCTAATTATTTCTTTGCCAACATATTTTATTTTTAAATTAAAAATTTCGTTGTCAACAAATGCAGGAATGGTGAATATATCATTTACTCTAGCCTGACTATAATCTATTGTTCTTGCATAGTAAAATGCAGATAACATATCTTGCATATGCGCAGTAACTGGAAATAATTTACCGTCGGCATTGACAGTATTTTGATAATGATTGTATGTATAATTTTGATTTATTTTATAACCACCCTCATCAACACGTCTTACAAAAAAAATAGGCACAATACCATCACAATCTATATAAGTTTCATAGCGGTCCCTCACTTTAAAAAACCAATCAAAAGCTCCCTTGCTATAACCTTTTCCTACACAATGATAAACGTTTCTGTTTGCAAAAGTTTTATCTTCTTCCTTCACTTCAATTTCTGCAATTCCTGCATCAATAACACCATAATGAATCCTATAAATTAGTTGCTCACCTTTTGTAAAAGCTTTATTCGGATGCTTTCTAAATTGTGAAGTAGCAATTTGAACATTTGCTACAATAAAAAATAGTAAGCAAAAGTACCTTGTTTTAAAAGCATTGTTAAAATTAGGTTTCAGTAGGTTAGGGAGAATCATTTTTTTTGCTTTCATAAATTATTTAATATTCTTATTCCCAATTGCAAATGTTGTTCCAAACATAATTTCAAGAGTAGAAATTTGTAATAATAAATCCCATAAATTAATTTGTTGTGAGAAATTTTATAAATTTAAAATATGGCATAAAGTCAGTTTAAAAAATGTGGTATAGTTTTTATAAACATATAAAAAATTAAAAAAAAAACAACGAATTTTTAAAACTTTTGGTTTTAGTAATTCGTTTAATATACATTTACAAAACAAATTTAATTTTATGGAAGCTAAATTTTCACAAAGAGTAAAAGATGTAATTTCTTTTAGTCGCGAAGAGGCCTTAAGGCTAGGGCATGATTTTATAGGAACAGAGCATCTTTTATTAGGTATTATTCGTGATGGCGAAGGTATGGCGATACAGGTTTTGAATTCATTAGGGCTTGACCTTACTGAGTTGCGTTATGCACTTGAGGCACAAACAAAATCTAATTTTTCAAAGCCGGTAAATAATTTAGGAAATATTCCTTTATTAAAGCAGGCTGAGCGTGCATTGAAAATAACTTATTTAGAGGCCAAAGTTTACAAGAGCGAAATGATAGAAACAGAGCACGTATTATTGTCGATATTAAAAGTAGAAGATAATGTTGCATCAAATGTGTTATCGCGTTTTAATGTAAATTATGATATTGTAAAGCGTGAGTTAGAAATGCTTCTTACAAATCCTGATATTAAAAGCGAAATGCCCGGTAGTGCAGGTGGAGATGATGACCCAGAAGATGATGCAAGCGCATTTGGTGGTGCAGGTGCTTCTAAAAAACCTGTCGACCCTAAATCAAAAACTCCTGTGCTTGATAATTTTGGTAGAGACCTTACCAAAATGGCAGAAGAAGATAAACTTGACCCGATTGTAGGGCGTGAAAAAGAAATTGAGAGAGTATCTCAAATTTTATCAAGACGCAAAAAAAATAATCCAATTTTAATAGGTGAACCAGGTGTTGGTAAGTCAGCTATTGCTGAAGGCTTAGCCTTGAGAATTGTTCAGAAAAAAGTATCAAGAATTTTATTTAATAAACGTGTTGTTACGCTTGATTTGGCCTCATTGGTAGCGGGTACAAAGTATCGTGGTCAATTCGAAGAACGAATGAAAGCGGTGATGAATGAACTTGAAAAAAGTCCTGATGTTATTTTATTTATTGATGAAATACATACAATAATTGGCGCTGGCGGTGCAAGTGGTAGTTTAGATGCAAGTAATATGTTTAAGCCTGCTTTGGCTCGTGGAGAAATTCAATGTATTGGAGCTACTACTCTTGACGAGTATCGTCAGTATATTGAAAAAGATGGTGCTTTAGAACGCAGATTCCAAAAGGTATTGATTGAACCTGCTACTGAAGAGGAAGCAATTCAAATACTAAATAACATTAAGGAAAAGTACGAAACGCATCATAATGTTAATTACACCTCAGAAGCATTAAAGGCATGTGTTACCTTGACTCAAAGATATGTAAGTGACAGACATTTACCTGATAAGGCAATAGATGCAATGGATGAAGTTGGTGCAAGAGTTCATATTACTAATATTAAAGTACCTCAAAATATTATAGATATAGAAAAACAAGTTGAGGATATAAAGATTGAAAAAAATAAGGTTGTAAGAAGTCAAAAATATGAAGAAGCTGCAAGGTTGCGCGATACTGAAAAGAATCTGTTAGAGCAACTTGAAACAGCGAAAAAAGTTTGGGAAGAGGAAACGAAGAATAATCGTGAAACAGTTACCGAAGACCATGTTGCAGAAGTTGTAGCAATGATGACGGGAGTGCCAGTGCAGCGTATTGCAACAAATGAAGGTGATAAGTTAATGAAAATGTCTGAAATGCTTGCTGGTTCAGTCATTGGCCAAGATAATGCTATTAAGAAAGTTGTAAAAGCAATACAACGTAATAGAGCTGGATTAAAAGACCCAAACAAACCTATTGGTTCGTTCATATTTCTTGGCCCAACAGGAGTTGGAAAAACTCAATTAGCTAAAAAATTAAGTCGTTATTTATTTGATAATGATGATGCGCTAATTAGAATAGACATGAGTGAGTACATGGAGAAATTTGCTGTTAGTAGATTAATTGGGGCACCTCCAGGTTATGTAGGTTATGAAGAAGGTGGTCAATTAACTGAAAAGGTAAGACGCAAACCTTATTCAGTTGTATTATTAGATGAAATTGAAAAAGCACATCCTGATGTATTTAATTTATTGTTACAATGTCTTGATGATGGAATGTTAACTGATAGCTTAGGACGAAAGATTGACTTTAAAAACACAATCATTATCATGACATCTAACATAGGTTCCAGGCAGTTAAAAGATTTTGGTCAAGGTGTAGGATTCACCACAAGTGCTCGTCAAGTTAGTGCTGATGCAAATGCAAAAGCAGTAATTGAGAATGCGCTTAAGAAAGCTTTTGCACCAGAATTCTTAAATAGGATTGATGATGTAGTAATGTTTAATTCACTATCACGTGAAGATATTCATCAAATTATTGACATTGAATTGGTAAATTTATTTAAACGTACCGAGGTGATGGGCTTTAAAATTAAACTTACTGAACAAGCAAAAGACTTTATTGCTGATAAAGGCTTTGATGCAAATTTTGGAGCAAGACCATTGAAACGTGCAATTCAAAAATACCTTGAAGATCCATTGGCTGAGGAAATAATAAAATCGAAGCTTGGTGAAGGCGATGTTGTTGACGTTGACTTAGATAAAGAAAAACAAGAAATTGTTGTTTCAGTAAGCAAAGCTAAACCCGCAAAAAAGAAGAAAGAAGAATAATAAATAAAAAGCTGTTAATTTCTTGACAGCTTTTTTATTTTTTAGGTAATTGGAATAATCATTCATGTTCATTAACAATGAATACGCCTTTTGATTAAATTTGCTTTATTCAAGAGCTTAAAGTATAGTTTGAATTATATTTTATTTACATTAAAATCATGTTATTAATGTATTTTTGAAATGGTCTTGGAGTATTTTTAAATTTATTACTATCCTCGACTAGTATGTAGTTTTACTATATTCGCTATAAATGAAATCTATCAACTTATTAAATTGTTTACTTTTTTACTAAATTTATGATGAAGAAAATACTGTGCATTTTTATCCTTGGTTTATTAATATGCTCGAGTACGAATGCTCAAACAATAAATCAGGAATGGGTAAAAGCGAATTATATTAAAAAGGAAGTTCAAATAACAATGCGCGATGGGGTAAAACTGTTTACCGCCATCCATGTTCCAAAAAGCAACTCTGAAAAACATCCAATACTAATTATAAGAACACCTTATTCATGTGCACCCTATGGTGAAGATAAATTCAATAATAGGTTGTATGAATGGCATTGGAAAGAGTATTTAAGAGAAGGATATATTTTTGTAATTCAAGATGTGCGCGGAAAATTTATGAGTGAAGGTGATTTTGTTGATGTGAGACCTTTCATTAAAAATAAAAAGAGCAAGAATGAAATTGATGAAGCATCCGATACATATGACACGGTTGATTGGTTGATAAAAAACATTGAAAATAATAATGGAAAGGTTGGTTTTTTTGGAACCTCTTATCCTGGATTTTATTCAACCATGGCAGCAATTAGTAATCATCCAGCAATTAAGGCAGTAAGTCCGCAGGCACCTGTAACTGATTGGTTTATGGGCGACGACTTTCATCATAATGGTGCGTTTATGCTTAATGATGCGTTTAATTTTTATACCCTTTTTGGTGTGCCGCGTCCACAACCTACCAAGTTATGGTCAACTCCATTCAAAAAGTATACTGCCGATAGTTACAAATTCTACTTAGAGACTGGGGCAGTAAAAAATTTTACAAAATTAACTGGCGATAGTATTAGGTTTTGGAATGATTTAATTGCACATCCTAATCTTGATGAATGGTGGAAAATGCGCAACGCAAGAATTTCTTGTTTGGAGATTAAGCCTGCAATGTTAATTGTTGGTGGTTTATTTGACGCTGAGGATTGTTATGGCGCATGGAGGTTATACGATGCTATTGAAAAACAAAGCGCTAAGACAAATAATAAAATAGTAATGGGCCCATGGTCTCACGGTGGTTGGGGCAAATCTGACGGAAGTTACTTAGGAAATGTAAGATTTGGTAGTGAAACCTCAAAATATTTTCAACAACAAATTGAGTTGCCTTTTTTTAATTACTACCTGAAAGGGAAAGGTAGTGCTGACAATATTGCAGAAGCAACTATTTTTTTTACGGGTGAAAATACTTGGAGAAAACTAGAAACATGGCCTCCAATAAAAGTAAAAAAAACTAACATGTATTTTTCAAATAATAGTTCACTTTCTTTTGATAGGCCAGCAGTTGAGAATTCATTTTCAAGTTACACTTCTGACCCCTCAAAACCAGTTCCATATGCTGATGGCATTCTAACCAATCGCACGAATGAATACATGACAGACGACCAACGTTTTGCAAGTAAAAGAACTGATGTACTAACTTTTAAGACAGAAATTTTAGCAGAAGATATTACTATAGCAGGCACTATCATTGCAAATTTAAATGTTTCAATTTCCACAACAGATGCTGATTTTATTGTTAAATTAATTGATGTATTTCCAGACGGATTTAATTATGACACCTTGGTTGATGGAAAAGGGAATGGCAAGTTGTATGAAATGAATGCTTATGAGATGTTGGTGAGAGGAGAAGTGATGCGCGGTAGGTATAGAAATAGTTTTGAAAAACCAGAAGCATTTATCCCAAACAAAATAACAATGGTAAATTATGAATTACCTGATGTTGCACATACATTTAAAAAAGGACATAGAATAATGGTTCAAGTTCAAAGTTCTTGGTTTCCCCTTGTTGATAGAAACCCCCAGCAATTTGTAGATATTTATCATTGCAGTGATAATGATTTTATTAAATCGGAAATTAAAATTTATCATGATGTACAAGATGCATCAAACATTGTTCTTCCGGTATTAAATAAGTAGTTAAATCATTTAAGAAAATATGAATTTTACTAAAATTTTATTGATTGTTGTTTTTTTTGTCGGCTGCAATAACAAACCTAAAAATGTTCAAAGCAATGCTGAAATTAAAGTGGCGTTAGAGAAAGCAAATAAGCAAATAGTAAAAGATAACTCAGACGCTATTGATGCATATATTTTGCGCAACCATTGGAATGTTGAAGAAACAGGAACAGGACTTAGGTATTTCGTGTATAAAAAAGGAAGGGGAGAAAAAATAAAATCAGGCGACAAGATTATTCTTGAATATTCTTTAAAAACCCTTGATGGGTTAGAAATCATTAATAATGAAAAGTCGGTTTCAAAACCATTCATAGTTGAGAAAGAGAATGCAGAGTCTGGTATTCATGAGGTATTGCAGCTACTTCATAAGGGAGATAATGCTAAGGTAATATTGCCGCCTCATCTAGCATTCGGATTAACTGGCAATGAAGAAATTCCACCAATGGCAACATTAGTTTATGATTTGAAAGTAAATCAGTGATAACTATTTTAATAAAAAACCTAAATGATTAAAATACAATCGTTCATTTTTTATACGTTTGAAACAAAATAATAATTATGTCTACAGAAGGTACAGTTTTAGTGATTGGTTCATCGGGTCAGCTAGGTGGCGAATTAGTTGATAAGTTAAGAAGCATTTATGGTCACGACAATGTAATAGCATCAGATATTAAAGATTTAGATAAAGAAGCATTGAAGCAAGCTGCACCTTATGAGGTACTGAACGTTTTGAATGCCAAAAGAATGTTTGAGATTGTAAGAAAGTATGATGTGAAGAAAATATATCTTTTAGCAGCATTGCTTAGCGCCACTGCCGAAAAGAGTCCGATGTTTGCTTGGGACTTGAACATGAATGGTTTATTTAATGTACTTGATTTAGCAAAGGAAGGTCATATAAACCAAGTATATTGGCCAAGTAGTATTGCAGCTTTTGGTCCAACTACTCCTCGTAGTAATACTCCACAATTTACAATTATGGAACCTACCACTGTTTATGGAATAAGTAAACAAACTGGCGAGCGTTGGTGCGAATATTATTTCAATAAATATAATGTTGATGTAAGAAGTTTAAGATATCCAGGATTAATAGGATGGAAATCAGCACCAGGTGGAGGAACAACAGACTATGCAGTGCATATTTTTCATGAGGCAATAAAAAACAATACTTATGAATGCTTTTTAAGCGCGGATACTGCTTTGCCAATGATGTATATGGATGATGCAATTAAAGCAACGGTTGATTTGATGCTTGCTGATAGCAATAAAATAAAGGTAAGAGGAAGTTATAACTTAGGAGGAATAAGTTTTACACCAGAACAAATAGCTGAAGAAATAAAAAATTATTATCCTGATTTTACTATTACATACAAACCTGATTTTAGACAAGCTATAGCCGATACTTGGCCAGCGAGTATAGATGATACTGTTGCTCAAAATGATTGGGGTTGGAGAAATGAATTTGATTTAAAGAAAATGGTGAAGGTGATGTTCGATAATTTAAAAAAATAATCTTTAAACTATCATCATAATAATTAACTAAAACAATAAGTTTAGTAAAGGACTATTCACTAGGATTTTTTTAAGAAATGGCAATTAAAATAAGTACTTTTTTATTATTGATTTTATGTTTTGATTATTCTAATGCGCAACCAATCCGAAAAACTTCAGAAACAATCTATTTGTTTCCTGGTCAAGGTAGTGACTCAAATATTTTTAAAACATTTAGCTTAAAAAAGAATTATCAGGTAAGGCGCATTAATTATCCTATTCCTCCTCGAAATTGTAACCTTAAAAACTATTCTAAAATTATTTCAACTCAAATAGATACAACCGAACCTTTTATTCTTATTGGTGTTTCGCTAGGAGGAATGATTTGTACAGAACTAACAGACATACTTAAACCCAAGAAAGTAGTTATTATCTCAAGTGCAAAATGCAGAGCAGAGTTACCATTAAAATATAGATTTCAAAAATATATTCCTTTCAATAGAATTGTTCCAAAATCGATAGTAAAGTGGGCTGCAATAAAACTTCAACCTAGGGTTGAACCTGATAGTAAGAATAAAAGAGCAATCTTTGAAGGAATGCTTAAAAGTAAAAACAAGAAGTTTTTAAAGCGTTCAGTCAATATGGTTATTAATTGGAATAGAAAAACATATTCTAGTGCTATAATACACATTCATGGTGCTTTGGATCATACACTTCCAATAAAGAACATTAAAGCAAATTATATTGTTAAGAATGGTTCACATATGATGATGCTTACTAGAGGAGAAGAAATTAGTGAAATAATTAGCAAGGAAATAGGCGAATAATGAAGAATAAATTAAAAATAAATTAATATTTTAAATATGGTATGGTTAATAACAGGTTGTTCAACTGGTTTTGGACGTGAGCTTGCGAAATTTGCATTGCAAAGTGGATATAAGGTTGCAGTAGCTGCCAGAGAATTAAAAGACATTGAGGACATTATAGCAATTAACAATGATAATTCTTTAGCTTTAAAGTTAGATGTAACTAAACATGAGGATATTGTAAATTCAGTATCCGAAACCTACAAAAGGTTTGGAAGAATTGATGTATTAGTAAATAATGCAGGTATCGGATATTTTGGAGCTGTTGAAGAAAGTGAAGAACATGCAGTACGCAAAATGTTTGAAATAAATTTTTGGGGGTTAACAAAAATGATTCAAGAGGTATTGCCAATTATGCGCAAGCAAAGAAGTGGACATATAGTAAATATTGCTTCAATTGGAGGATTAGTGGGTTACCCAGCGGTAGGTTTTTACAATGCAACAAAATTTGCGGTGGATGGATTGTCAGAATCATTATCAAAAGAAGTTTCTCATCTTGGCATCAAAGTAATAATAGTTTGTCCTAGCGGTTTTAGAACAGATTGGGCAGGACGCTCTGCAGAAAATAGTTCAGTGGTTATTGAAGATTATGCAGAAACAGCAGGTGCAAATAAAAGCAATATTAGGGGTTATAGTGGCAATCAACCTGGCGACCCTGTTTTAGCGGCAAAGGCAATAGTTAAGGCTGTTGAATCAAAAAATCCGCCACTGAGATTACTGCTTGGTGCGGCAGCACTAAAATCGGGACTAATAAAACTAGAGCAATTAAAAAATGATTTTGATGCATGGGCTGAAACTACCATTGGGGCAGATTCTCCAAAAAATTAAGTACTTAATTTTTGTAAGTAATTATTCAGTTTTTCCGAAATGTTTCCGAAACTAAATTGGTCTTCAATAATTGCTTTGGCATTTTCTGAAATGCTTTTTCGCATTGCATAATTTAATAGACAATTATTTATTTGTTCAATAAATTCATCAGCAGTTTCAGCTATTAAAATACATTTTTCATTTTTGTAAAAATGTGGAATTCCTGCTGCTCCAAGTTTAGTGGTTATTACAACTTTGCCCAGTTGCATGGCTTCAATAATCTTCACCCTCATGCCCCCTCCCGAAAATATTGGAGCTATCAAAACATCATGACTATTGATAAATGTGATGGCATTATCTACATTTTCATTTACATTAATATTTTTACATTGTAAATCAAAAAAATGTTTAGGCATTCCTCTACCAGCAATGTTGAAATCAAACTCCGAATTTTCTGAAATAATATTTGGAATAATAAATTTCAATGCCCAGTCTAAACCATCTACATTAGGTTGCCAGTCCATTGCACCCAAATGATAAAATGTAGGTTTTAGTTTTTGCTCCAAATATACATCGTATTTATTTGAAGCAAATGGAATGCTAATAGTATTGAATTCAGATGAAATTCTATTAATATTTATTTCATCATCATCTGTAATAGAAATGATATTTTTTATTTTTATAAAAACATCTGTTTCATATTTCTTTAGTTGAGTTGTAAGGTGTTTTGAATATATTTTTTTGAATATATTTTTTTCTTGTATCGTTCTTGTTTCCCATAATTTGTATTCGATGTTATGCGAACGCAGAACACATTTGGCAGTAGAATATTTTTGCACGCAATTTAAATATACTGCCATATAAATACTTTCGAATATTATAATATCAAAAATATTTTTAGTTAGTATTTCAATGAGTTTTTTCTCAAAAGCTAATGAGTAGAAACGCTCAACATTATATGGCGTATGTGCATTGTAATATTTAACAATGTCAAGCAACTTAAGTCTTGTATCAATAAACACGCTTTCAATGTTAGTTTCATTTAAATACTTTTGGTTAAATGCGGCCTTTATAAATCGGTGTTTTGGAGTGTGTATTGATACTATTTTTAGCGTATTGAATTTCGATAGCAACATTTCAGTAGTCTGATGCATTGCCTTGCATCCACCATCAACAGCAGGAAGTGGGGGCTTGTTGCATAGTTGCAAAATTCTCATCCTTTTTTGAAATTAATTTTTTTAAAAAAATTTCGATAAACATCTAAATCAAATAAAACAGAATCTTTGGTAGCCTTATATGTAAGAAAAATACCGACAGGCAACAATACAACCGAAGCCAACCAAGATCCTTGGAATGCTGTCATGGCACCTTCCTTTGCAGATTTTTCTCCAATAATACTTAATACATAAAATACTAAAAAGAAACCTACAGAAACTACAACGGGCATTCCCAAACCGCCTTTTTTAATGATGGCACCTAGTGGAGCACCAATAAAAAACAGTACTAAGCAAGCAAAAGAAAGCGTGAATTTTTTATGAAATTCAATTCCATAACTGGCATAAGTTTCTTTTCTTATTCTCACTTCTTCTGCATTTGAACGTGCCATCGACTCATTGCTTCTAATTAAATTAAGAGTATGGTCAAATAGCACCATTCTTTTATTCGGCTCAAGTTTTTTTAAATAGCCATCCAAATTTGTATAAACAGGTTCAACTACTATGCTATCGAATTTGGGCATGTTATAATTGCGCTGAGCATTTTTAAAAATTGTTGCATCTAATTCATCGGCAAGCATTTTACATTTTTTATTTATTTCCATTTGTTGGGTATCCCTCTCGGCGCTGAGCTGCTTTATGTTCAACATTTGGTAACTATCTTTAAATAGATTTTCATCGCTACGAACCATTTTAAAATCGCTAAGGTCCATTCTAATTATTTGTTTACTAAAATTACTCCTAAGCATTGGTCTAAACTCATTCTTATTATTGGGCTGTTGCACTTCTTCATAGCTATGGCCATCGTACAATGTAAACAAAAGGTATCTCTCATCCGCAGTTACTTCCATAATACCTTTTTTTGCAAGTAAAATTTTAGTATTACCTAATCTTTGAGAGTGGTCATAAATCATTAAGTCATACATCCATTTACCATCTTTACTTTTGTGTGAAGTTTTGATAGTGAAATTTTCAATGCCATTATAAAAAACACCTTCTCGTATATCTATACTTGGCTTCTGATGGGTAATGTCATACAGTAAGGCGCTTTCTTTCATATTTATTATTGGCGATAAGTAGTTAGAATAGTAGAATGCACCAACGCATATAAATAATGTAAGCACAAATACAGGACGAATAATTCTGTTTAATGAAATCCCAGAAGACTTTAACGCAGTAAGTTCATATCGTTCGGCTAAATTACCAAATGCCATGTTGCTGCTCAGAAGCAATGATAAAGGCAATGCAAGCGGAATCATCGTTAATGAAACGTAGAAGAGTAATTGCAAAATTAAGTACCATTCCAGTCCTTTACCAACCAAATCGTCAACATACTTCCAAACAAATTGCATCATCAAAACAAAAAGTACCACAACAAATGTGAGTAGAAAAGGTATCACAAATGATTTAAGTACAAATTTGTCGATGGTTTTAATCATGCTTGCAAAACTATTTAAAATATTGAGTTGAGAAATCTTAAAGTCTTAATTTTAGAGAAAGTAGTGCATAAGTAAAACGAATTTTTATTTTCGCC
>JBEIDK010000023.1:0-34548 GCA_040383485.1 Flavobacteriales bacterium | reverse complement strand
TGTAGCAAATTGAACTGCGATATTGTAGCAAATTGAACTGCGATATTGTAGCAAATTGTACTGCGATATTGTAGCAAATTGTACTGCGATATTGTAGCAAATTGATTACTATTTTTTTATTGCAAAGAACGAGGATTTTTGTATTATTTTATTTCCTTTTTTTATCTTGTAATTAAAGTTGCAATGCTATAAATTATTATTGATTCAAACCCTTATTCTTTTCTTCAAACTCTTTTATTAGTTCTTCTGGCGATTTTCCCAGGTTGTTGATACATGCTTGCGCATCATTAGCAAATTGACTTTTAGGATATTGTTTAATTACTTCGTTATAAATAGTTGTTGCTTTTCCTAATTCATGTAAATCATTTTCATAAATAAATCCTTTTAAAAATAGTGCAATAGGTGCTTTTTTATGATTAGGATATAATTTCAATAATTTATCGAAATATTTTATTGCAGGTTGCGTCATTTTAATTGAACTTGCTACCTCTCCTGCCTTAAATAAATAATCAGAAGCCAATGAATCTTCTGGAAACTTTTCAGCAAATCTTGCATAAGCATTTACAGCTAATTCTCCATTTTTTATATTTATTGGTTCGTTAGCTGCGGTGCTATATAATACTTTTTCAATTGAGTCAATTCGTAAAGTCAAGCTTGCCTTGTCTTCTTTACTATTAGGTGCGTTACACGCCATGAAAATAGCCATTGCACTTGTTAAAATTAATATCTTTCTCATTATTTTCTAAAAAATCGCATTTTATATTCTACATCAACTTTCCCTTTAGCAATATCGTTAAGTTTACCTTTAATAAGAGTTTTCTTTAAGGTGCTGATATGCTCAATAAATAACTTACCTTCAATGTGGTCGTATTCATGTTGTATCACCCTTGCAATAATTCCTGAGAATTCCTTTTCTTCTTCATTCCAATGTTCGTTATAATACTTTATTTTTAAAGTAGGTTTCCTAGTTACATCTTCTCTAATACCTGGAATACTTAAACAACCTTCGTTGAAAACCCAATTAGTTCCCGTTTCTTCAATCATAACTGGGTTAATAAATACTTGAGTAAAATCTTTAGCCTCAGGATATTCATCAGCAAAAGGATTTGCATCAACAATAAACAATCTAATACTTTGCCCTATTTGAGGGGCGGCTAATCCTACACCATGGCTTTTATGCATGGTTTCAAACATATTTTTTAAGAGTAATTCTAAATCTTTGTGGTCCTTTTGAATCTCTGTTGCTACCTTTTTTAGTATAGGGTCGCCGTATGCTACTATTGGTAATACCATTTTCTAATTTATTGGATTTACTTCTCCATTCTCAACATTAAAAAGCTGAAATGGGTGGCGAATATCATCAAAAACTTTTATAATTCTTTCAGGATTTGTATCTGTAATGAAAATTTGTCCAAAATTATTATTTATTACCAGTTCTAACAAATGTTTTACTCTTAATGGGTCTAACTTATCGTAAATATCATCAATAAGTAAAATTGGCTTTAAATTTTTAATTCTAGCTATATATTGATATTGAGCCAATTTTAATGCTGTTAAATATGTTTTTTGTTGCCCTTGTGATGCAATTTTTTTAAGACTATTATCATTTAATAAAAACAGTAAATCATCCTTATGTATTCCATGCGTTGTATACTTTAACATCAAATCCTTGTTTAAATTTTGAGCCAACAATTCCTCATATTTATTGCTATTCAAATGACTTTCGTACACAAGTTTAATGTTTTCTTTAACTGGGGCTAGTAAATGATATATATATTGAAAATTGCTGATAAAATCATTTATAAAGGAGGATCTTGAATTGTAAATTTTATACCCATAGTCAGCAAGTTGGGAGTTCCATATTTCAAGACTCTCCATTTCTACCATGCCTGATTCTGCAAATTGTTTCAACAATGTATTTCTTTGAACAAGTGCCTTGTTATATTGTAATAGGTTATGTAAATAGTTAGAATCGAACTGAGAAATAATCCCATCTAGAAATTTACGCCTGGTTTCGCTGCCATCATGAATTAAAAATACATCAGAAGGACTAATTAATACAAGAGGTAATACTCCAATGTGGTTTGCTAATTTTTGATATTCAATCTTATTGCGCTTATATACTTTGCGCTCGTCGCGCTTATAAGCACAATGAAAATTTTCAGAGTTATTGCTAATGTCAATATTTGAAAAGATTGAAAAAAAAGCTTCACTGTTTCTTATGTTTTGAACATCTGAGTTATTAATAAAACTTTTACAAAATGACAGGTAATAAATAGCATCAAGTAAATTCGTTTTACCCATACCATTATTGCCAGCAAAGCAAACAATGTCATTACTAAATTCTAGTTCTAGACTATCGTAATTTTTAAAGTTTGTTAGTGAAAGCTTTTTAATTTTTAGTTCTTGCATTTTGCGCTAAACTAAAAAATATTATGTTGCGAAATTGTCAATTATTAATAAAAAAAATGCAATAGAATTTATCTTATTACTGTTACTGAGCCAGATTTAGTGTGACGAACCCCTCGAGTATCTAAACACTCTATCACCCAATTAAAAGTACCAGTAACTGGGGTGTTTTTAACATCACCATTCCAGCCAAATTCTGGATTAGTTGTATAAAATACCTTTTCACCCCAACGATTATAAATTGTCATATTGAAGTGTCTTTTATCAAGGTATAAACTAGTGGGTTTAAATAAATCATTTAGCTCATCTTTGGTTGAAGGAGTAAATGCATTAGGCATGTACATAATAAATTCTCCATCAACAATAACATCATATGATAGGCTATCAATACAACCGTCGCCATTCATTGCGAACAAAGTCATTTTATGAATTCCTGTATCAGGTAAATTTAATTTTGTTCTATAACTTGTATCAGTAAAATTATAGTCCGAACACCTCCATAAGATACTAGTAGCTCCATTGGTAATAGCCTCAAATTGCACAAATGGTGTTGAAATAAATGCTGGCTTTGGAAAATAATCGAACTCTAATGTTGGCTTATTGGATGCAGATATGAGCTTTACATATTCCTTGGTATCCGTACATCCGTTATTTGAGTTTGCAATTAACTTTACTGTGTATTGCCCTGGGTTCTCAAAAACATGGCTCGGAGACATATCAGTAATAATTTGATTAGTGCTAAAGTTCCAATAATAAGTATTTGCTAATTGAGAGGTATTTGTAAAATTTATTGTTAATGGTGTGCAACCACTAGTATCATCTATACTAAAATCAGCTATTGGGTTATTTAAGACATTAACCACCATATTTGGAGTGTGCGTTAATGCACAAGCATCAACAACCAATACAGTATAATTGTTACCTACTTTTACATTTATTGTTGATGATGTTGAGCCGTTACTCCATAAGAAACTATTACCCGGGCCAACGGTTAAATCTACCGAATCACCTTCACAAAATGTGGTTGGGCTACTAGCTGTGATTACCGGATTTGGTGGTAATGGATTTACTGTTACAGGAATATTAGTAGATGGAAATGATGAACAACCGTTACCATCTATAACTGTTACGTTATAATTGTTAGTCTGATTAACCGTTAAAGAATCGTTATTATAAAAACCTGTAATTGGATTCCAAACATAAATAGGATTAGTTAAGGTAGATGATGCAATTAAAACAACGCTATCAATGACACAAAAAGTTGTAGGCCCATTAGCTATTATGTTTGGAGTTGGAGGACGAGGGTTCACCGTTATTGAAATTGGCAATGATGTAGGAGATGTGCAACCATTTACATCGGTTACAATTACAGAGTAATTACCTGAAACACCAATGTTTAAAGGATTTGATGTTACCCCATTTGACCATTGATAAGAAGCATAATTCCCTGCATCTAAAATCGCTAAGTTACCATCACAAATGGTTATTGGCGTTAAAGGGTTTATGATAGGTGCAGCAGGCAGAGGATTCACTACAACATCACTGGCAGCACTAAAAATAGAAGGACAGCCGCTAGTATTTGTTAATTGAACGGCGTAACTACCGGTTACACTCACGGTTATTGATTGACTGGTTTGCAAGCTAGGATTCCAAAAATAAGTTGCCGCACCAGCTGGCGCTGTAAGAGTTACACTATCTCCAATACAGAAATTTAAAGCACCAGAGTTGATAATAATTGGAGTTGGAGGAACAGGAAGATAGCTAACGACAATGGCATTAGAAGCCGCTGATGTGCAACCATTGGCATCAGTAACTCTAACCCTATAGCTTCCTGGAGTTGAAACAGTGTTTGTTTGTATGTTTTGTGCTGCTGGTATCCAAGTGTAACCAACATTAATTGTTGATTGTAATGTGACATTGCCTCCCGGACAAAAGCTGATTGGACCTAAGGCACTTAAAGTTGGAGTTGCAGGCAAAGGGTTAACAACAACAGTTGAATTGGTTGAGCTTGAGCTACAATTATTAGCATCGGTAATGGTTACTGAATAAGTATTACCAGCACTTACTGTTATGCTTTGTGTAGAAGCGTAGCCTGCTGTACCATTGTGAAACCAGCTATAAGTAAATCCTGTTGGGGCATTTAAGGTAACATTATTTCCTTGACAAAAAGTTAATGGTCCATTTGCATTTATAATTGGAACTGTTGGCAAAGCATTTACAATCACATCAGTTGGAAGAGAAGATAAAGAAGTACAACCATTTAAATCAGTATAAGTTGCAGTAATATTTGGTGAAGAAGCAGAATATTGAACACTAGCAGTTGTTTGTCCGGTGGACCAGATATTACCTGCTGACTGATTCGATTGAAGAGTAACATTTCCACCAAAACAAAATGTTGTTGGCCCATTGGCAGTTAAAACAGGAGGCAAAGGCAATGGGTTTACAATTAGGTTAAACGTAGTGGTATCAACGCAGCCGTGGTTGTTTTGTGCAATTACAGTGTATAAAGTTGTATCTGTTGGATTTACCGTATAAGTTGAATCATAAGTTCCAAAGTTATTCGGTGACCAATAGGTAGAGTCCATCCCTCCTATTCCACTTACTGTAAGTGTTGCTTGCCCACCAATACAAATTTGAGGGGGTATGGAAGTAACATTTAATTGTAAGTCGGCATTAAGATTAACCGTGGCAGAGTCTCTGGCTCTGCAACCTGGCAAGCTATACACATCAAAATAATACTTAGTATCTATTGATGGGAATGCAAACTTTTTAAGAGTATCGTTAAGAGTAGTTCCAGGAGTAAAATAATCTAAAGAAGTTAGAGGGCTCCAAACAACAGTTGTGTCGCTGGCAGTTCTTTTGAATTTTATATACCACCTTAGTAATCTGCCATTGTCCGTATCAGTTCCTCCTGAAGGTCCTTCATCATCGCCAATTTTTAATGCCCAGGTACCATTAGGAGAACCGGTTAAAGTAGAGAGTAATTGTTCAGGTTTTTTTTGTCCAGTAATACTATTGGTTGTTGCAGCAGTTACCAATGCTGTTGCATCGTCCCTAAAAACACAGTATTGAATTGCACCTCCTGTTCCAGAACCATAGTTAGAATTATTATTAATTGCAGTATTGCCATTGTCGGTACTTAATTGTATTTGGCTGTTATTAGGAGCAATAAGCCAAATATCTAAATCCCTTAATCTATTATGAGTAATTCGGACTCCAACCTCAACTATACTTCCAGGCTGCAATATTAAAGGAGCAACATTATCTACACTTATATAATTAATTAAAAAAGAATTAGGATGCTGTCCGGCATAATCATCGGGTATTCTGTTTGCAAAACTATTTACCTGAGCAGTTGTAAAAGCTTTTGAAGTATATGTTTTAATAATTGGCGCAACAGGGTTTATAATTCCTGTTAATACTATTGTATCGCTGGCACAAATATTAGTATCAGCAGGAGTTACATCTATTGTTCTTATTGGTTCTACTTGAATTCTGACTTGAGTACGTGCACTCTTACACGAAACTTCTGTATTCTGAACATACATGGTAGTATCTCTTATCAATCCTAAATAGGTAAAGCTATTACTTGTAACCACATTAGTTGGAGCAGCAGCTAATTGAGTATTCAAATACAACTCACTAAACCATTGAATGGTGCCAGATGCCTGAGCTGTAATTGTAAAATCACTACCCGAACATATTGAAGTATCAATAGTATTTGTAATAGGAGGAGTTACTGCAGGATTACCAACTACTACAACCCAATATTCTTCTGTTTCACCATAGGTATAATTTGATGTTGGGTCAAAGTTGGTATTTGCAAAAACTCCTCTTACCCTCATTCTTGTGGGACCACAAGCAGCATTTAATGGCACAGTTATTAAAGGACTATGAAGTACTACAGAATCAGCTAAAGCAAGTGAGGTGCTAACCGAGGCATTTGGTGTAGAATACACCATTTCACCTGCTGGCGCTGGAGTATTAACGTAAGTATTATTTTGATTCCAATCCACCCAAACTCTAAAACCTTGTGCAAATGTTATACCTGCACCAACATGCACTTTAAATTGTTGACCCCTTGCAACAGTTAATAATTTGGTAGGAATTGGAGGATATAAGGTATAATTTGAAGGCGTTTGTTGTGAGTTGCATCCTGAAAAATAATTTTGAATGTTTGTAATACCACCAGTGGTGTAGAAATTATTTATTAAATCATTCGTTAATGCACCTTGATTCCCTGTCCATGAACAACCATTTGTATAGCTAGGTGCAACATATGGAGCAGCAGGATTCTGAGCAAAACAATTTTTATAAGGCAATAAAATGACTGCAAAAAGGCAAATCAAAAAGTTTATTGTCTTCATTAATTTATAATTGAATTTTAATTTAATATTATTTATTACGAAGCAATAATATCATATAGTTAACAAAAAACAAAAAAACAGGTTGTTAATACCATATATATTGTTGAATAATGTTATTTCTAAGATAAATATATTTTTATTTATCATTTGTTTAATTTTTGGTACAAAATAATTGTAAAAAACATCTATTTTCGCTCCCCCAAATTTTTATAAATAATAAATCGAATACAGTATGGATATTTTTGACAATAAATTAAATGACCAAAATTTTATTGACGTATTAAAAAAAGAATTCAGTGAAGCAAAACCATACAAGCATATAAAAATTGATAATTTCTTAAATGAAGATTTTGCAAATAGGTTGTATGATAAATTTCCTTCAATTGAGCTTCTTTCAAGACACTATCATGGCTTAAACGAAAATAAAAGCGAGGGTGCTAATTTTGATAGTTTTGATTCTTCCTTTAGTGAGTTAAGAGCTGCTTTAAATACAGAAGATTTTAAGAAAAAAGTGGAGTATATAACAGGAATTAAAGATATTTTCTCAACCAATGATGCTTTAGGATGCGGTGTTCATCAAGGAAAAAATGGTAGCTACCTCGATGTACATATCGATTTCAACATTCACCATATTCAAAAAATACATAGAAGGCTTAACCTTTTGGTTTATTTAAATAAAAACTGGAAAGAAGAATATGGCGGAAAAATTGAATTATGGAACCAGGATGTTACACAATTAGGCCAAGCATATTTACCAACATTTAACCGCTGTGTTATTTTCGAAACTTCTGAAATTTCTTATCATGGTTATTCAACTATAAACGTTCCAGAAGGCGAAACTAGAAAGTCGTTTTATGCCTACTATTACACACAGCCAGGCGAATATAAAGGCAAATATCATGATACGGTTTTCAAAGCTCGTCCAGAAGAAGGTACCATGAAGAAAATCAAAACGGATGTAAAGGAAACCTTAAAAAACAACATCAAACGTACAATGTTGAAATTGGGAATTAAGTTTTAGTGAAGAGTAAAATGCAAATTGTAAAGTTTAAAGTTATACTCTTTGAACCTTTAATTTTAAATTAAAAATATGAATTCATTTGATAAATATACCGAATACGTTGACTTTCCTTGCCACTACGCTAGATTGGAATGGCTTTATGAAACAATTAAAAACAATCGAAAAAAAGATGCTACAGTAAATATTTTAGATGTAGGTTGTGGCACAGGTAATATTACAATTCCATTAGGATTAATTGAAAATTCAAATGTACTTGGTATCGATATTCATCAAGGTAATGTTGACATTACTCAGGAAAGAAACACTCTTCCAAATGTAAAAGTTAAATTCGAAAGTTTATTTGATTGCAATCTTGCTCCCCATGATTATATTATTCTAACCGAAGTTTTGGAGCATATCAGTTTCTACAAGGATATTTTAGACTATATTGGAAAAAATGGCAAACAAAGTATGGAACTTCAAATTACTGTTCCAAACGGTTTTGGACCTTTTGAAATTGGAATGCAGCCTTTGTATTTAATGCGCAAATTGGGTTTAAATGGATTTATTTGGAAGGTAAAAAAGTTGCTTGGTAAAAAAGAACCTTACTCTCAAAATTATGATACTCCACATGTAAACTTCTTTACCGTTGGCCGCATGAAACGAGAAGTTCAGAATTATGGAATGGAAGTATTTGAAGTAAAAAATGCTTACTTTATTGCTCCAATTATTGAAACTTACTTACCATTTATACCATTGAAAACAATTTCAAAAATAGATAATGCTATTGCTCAAATATTACCAAATTTTTTAGCAAGTGGTCATTATTATAGAATTAGAAAAAAATAGATAAAACTAAAAGTTCAAAATTCATAGCGATTGTAAAACAATAAAACTTTGAATTTTGAACTTTGAACTCAATGAACCAAATACAACAAATACAGCAGCCCATTGCACTAGAAATGGAAATTTTTGAAGATAAATTCAAAGATTCTATGAAAAGTAATGTGCAATTGTTGGATAAAATAATGCAGTATATTGTGAAGCGCAAAGGCAAACAAATGCGCCCTATGTTGGTTTTTTTAAGTGCTAAAATGTTTGGCGAAATTAAAGAACCTGCATATACTGCTGCTTCACTAATTGAACTTTTACATACTGCTACATTGGTACATGATGATGTTGTGGACGATTCATTACAACGCAGAGGATATTTTTCGGTAAATGCATTATGGAAAAATAAAATTGCAGTTTTGGTTGGCGATTATTTGCTTTCAAGAGGTTTGTTATTATCAGTAAACCAAAATCAATTTCAATTGCTAAAAATAGTTAGTAATGCTGTAAAGGAGATGAGTGAAGGTGAATTACTTCAGATAGAAAAAGCTAGAAGGTTAGATATTAAGGAGGATGTTTACTATAATATAATTCGCCAGAAAACAGCTTCACTCATAGCTTCATGTTGTGCTGCCGGTGCATGTGCCGCTGGCGCAGATGAAATAACAATTGAGAAGATGAGATTGTTTGGTGAATTTACTGGCATTGCTTTTCAGATTAAAGATGATTTATTTGATTACGGGATTGAAGATGTTGGAAAACCATTAGGTATCGACATCAAGGAAAAAAAAATGACATTACCACTAATTTTTGCATTGCAACAGTGTACTTATCTTGAAAGAAGAAAAATAATAAGTATTGTAAAAAATAACAACAACGAGAATAGTAAAGTGCAACAAGTTATAGATTTTGTTATTGATAAGGGTGGCATTGAATATGCTACAAAGGCTATGTTATCCTATAGGGACAAAGCTTTAGACGTTCTGAAAGAATTACCACAGAATGATTCAAATCATTCACTTGCTGCATTGGTCAATTATACAGTAAATAGAAAGAAATAAAAAAGCCTGTCACATTTGTAACAGGCTTTTTCATTGTATTTATTTTTATTATTTTGACATTGCTTTTGCCATTGTAACACCAATTACTGCTGGAGATTCAACTACGTGAATTCCGCACTCGCGCATAATTTTCATTTTAGCAGCAGCAGTATCATCTGCACCACCAACAATAGCACCAGCATGCCCCATTCTTCTACCTGGAGGTGCTGTTTGTCCGGCAATAAAACCTACAACTGGCTTTGTGCCATTGGCTTTTATCCACATTGCTGCTTCAGCCTCCATACCACCTCCAATTTCACCAATCATAATTATACCATGAGTTTCAGGGTCATTCATTAAAAGTTCAACAGCTTGTTTTGTAGTAGTGCCAATAATTGGGTCCCCTCCAATACCTATTGCGGTTGTTATTCCCATTCCTGCTTTTACAACCTGGTCGGCTGCTTCGTAGGTAAGTGTTCCTGATTTTGAAACAATTCCAATATTTCCTTTCTTAAAAACAAATCCAGGCATGATACCTACCTTTGCTTCACCGGCAGTAATTACTCCAGGGCAATTTGGGCCAACTAATCTGCAATCTTTATCCGTTAAGTATTCCTTAACCATTATCATATCTTTGGTTGGAATTCCTTCTGTGATACAAACTATAACTTTAATTCCTGCTTCACAAGCTTCCATAATTGCATCAGCTGCAAATGGTGGTGGTACAAAAATAATTGAAACATCAGCTCCTGTTGTTTTAACAGCATCAGCTACTGTATTAAAAACGGGTCTATCGCAATGCGTTTGCCCGCCTTTACCTGGTGTAACCCCTCCTACTACATTTGTACCATAGTCAATCATTTGAGTGGCATGAAAAGTACCTTCGGTACCAGTAAAACCTTGAACAATAATTTTGGAATTTTTATTTACTAAAACAGACATATGATTTTATATTTTTTTAGGGTGACAAAAGTAAAAAGATTGTTTACATATTCTCAATTTGTTTTATTATTTCTAAATGTGAAAAATCTTAATTCATTCAGTAATGAAATATTAAAATATTAAAAATCAAGTATGTAATTCATTGAGCCACTATTTTCTTTCGTAAAATGGCTTTCTGTCTGAATTATAGTCAGATTTTAGATAGGAATGATAGTATACATTTGTTGTATTGCAATAAGGTTCAATTAAATAAATTTGTCCTTGGCTATTATTTATTAAAACATGCAAGCCAAAATCATTTAAATCAATTCTTGCAGTAAGAAGTTTATCTTCAATACACTCACCCAAATAGCTTTTAATGTTCGGAAACTGTTTGGCTAATTCAGGACTCATTGTATTGGAGTCATAAATTTTAAAATGCTTTAATAAACCATCTACATAAGGCAATGAAATAATTATATTCTCAATTTTAAATTCCTTTGACTTTGCCTTGTCAGAAATCTTTTTGAATCTTTTTAAATTAAGTTGCCATGTTTCAAACTTCCTAATCTTATTATTACTCTTACATGAACCAAGATTTTTTAAAATGGATGCTTCATTTTTTTTTTGCCATAATTTTTGACCCAATATAGGATTTATAAAAATGAAAAATAATACAGAAACTGCTAAACATTTTATCATTACTCTTTTATAAATTTACATGAGTTTGAATAAGAATCGTTATAAGTTTTAATGTAATAAATTCCTTTTGAGAGAGAGGAAATATTTAAATCAATTCCTTCATTCTTCTTGTTATTAATTTTACCGTTTAATACTTCTTTGCCAATTGAATTTATGATACAATAATTTAAATTTAATTGAAGACTATTCTCACTAAATATTAATTTTAAATCATTCTTGGCAGGATTTGGATAAACATTTAGATTGCTTGATAACTTATTTATATCATTAATTGCAGATGGATTCGGATTAAATGTAATTGTGAAATTATTATCTGTTATATCAAAGAAATAGTTATCAGAACATTTTATCATTAACCTTACATTAGAGTTGGTTTGAATATTTGGTAATCTTGCTAAAATAGAGCCAGTATTTGGAACATTAGCAATTAATGTATCGTTAAAAGTAACACCTCCATCAATAGAATACATAATATCAACATTTGCGCAATTTACAAACCCGGTATTAGTGTTAGCAACATCCCAAGTAATATTTTCATAAGTTGCACCAGTCCATTGCTCACCACCATTTGGAATTAACTCTTTGAAAGGTCCAGCTTCATCAACAACTACAACAGAAAATGGACTGCTTGAAAAACAACCTTCGCCAGCAGTAGCAACACCTCCCCCTCCTACTTTATTATCTCTTACCGTTAACCTAAAATACATTGGACGCCCGCTTGTTGGCAATGTTTCGCCTTTTAAACCACCCATTGTAGCATTAGGATTTGCAGGATAATTAGCTCTTATAACAGCAAGTGAAGGAAATGAACGTGTTGGAGAAATGCTAGGTTCTCTCGACTTAAAAAGCGGAGAGTTAATGTTGTTTACTCCTCCATTCCAAGTTGTTGCAGGCCCATTGTCCATTTCTTCCCAACAAAAGGTTACGGCATCACCATCAGGGTCTTCGCCTTGTGCAGTAAGCATGAATGGGGTTTGTTTTGGAACCGCTTTATCAGACTCAGGCATCGTTAGAGTTGGAGCGCTATTGCCCGTATTTGTAATTACTGGACATGAGTTTCCAGCATCAAAATATACGTAGTTAATTATTTCATCATAACTTGTTGTATGAAAAAAAGCATCGCTATTAGGTTGAATATTATCTGCACTGCATATACCTGCATAGGCCATAATGGTTGTGCCGGAGCCTACTTCATATGCTGTAGAAAAATTTCTATTGCCGCTACATGAACCTAGGCTGCTATTAAAAGTATGGTTACCACCAAATTGATGACCAATTTCGTGAGCAACATAATCAATGTCATACGGGTCGCCAACCGGATTAGAGCTACCAGTAACTCCATTAGCTTTGCTACCTGCATCACAAACACAACCCAAATTTGCTAAACCACCACCACCAGTGCTAAAGGTGTGTCCAATATCATAATTGAGATTTTGGATAGTAGAGTTGATTACATTCTGACTTTCATTGATTAATACGTTTGAGCTATTGTTACCATTAAAAGGGTCGGTGCTTGGGTTTAAGAAAATGATGGAAGTTTCATTAGCAATGAGCACAAGTCTAATCGCTAATTCAGTTTCATAAACGCCATTTACTCTATTTACAGTAGTAACAATTGCACTAAGTACTTGTGCTATAGTTGCATTAGTTCCAGCAACTGCTTGTGCGTATTCGCCTGTACAGGCAACAGCTAATCTATAAGTTCTTAGTTTATCGCCGATACAAACTGCAGCAGGTGGAAGGTTTTTATTTGTAACAGACTTCTTATTTATAATCAAGCCATCTTCTTCAAAGATTGATTTATCTTTATTGAAGTAATCTCTTTTATAGTAGCTTATATATTGTGCGGTATTTGCTTTTGAGTAAGGGTCAATAAACCAAGTTCCTTTTGCAGATCTTATCATTGCATGGAATCCAAATGCTGTAATGTCAATTTTTACATTCGCCGTTTTATCATCTAAACCTTGACCAGAATAGGTTTTTATAGTAGGAAATTTTTCAGCCAGTTCATTTTCCATTATTTGAGATTTAGTAATCACAAACCTTTCAAACCCTCCTTCTGGTTTTGGTAATTCAACGATGGTTTGTTTTGAAGCTATCCCAAATGGAAATTCGTTTGGTGCAGTATTAAGCAGATTAGAAAATTTTTCTAAATCTAATTCTATACTTCTATATTTTTGAGGAACAATGTCACGCTTTACATTTTGTGATACTATAGGTTCCTTAATGTCATTCCAAAATAGACTATTCGCATTTGAAAGCGTAACCTTAAATGAGATGATTATCAAAAGCAAAACAATTCTTATTTTCATTTTCATTTTTTATTTTTTTGCAATGCTAAGTTAATTTAGAAATTATGCAAATTCAATATCATCAATAACAAAATTCTGATGACTAAGTTCTTGTTTAACGAGTCGAAGCTTTTAAGAATTATTTAATTTGAAACTAATATTTATTTTATTTTATATTGTCATTTATTAAATTCATTGCTCTAATATGCCAAGGCTTAATATTTTTCTAATAAACATTATATGTGTATTGTTATTATTCTTGAATAGTTCTTGCGGACTATATTATAGGTTGCATAAAACAAAGGCAGAAAAATCACAAATAAAAGAATCAAATAAAAAAGAAGAAGAGTGGAATAAAAAACAAAAGATACAAGAGCAGAATAGAAAGCGAGTTTTAGCGATGCAATCGAAAGATACTCGAAAGAGAATGAAATCAAGCAAAAAGAAATCGGATAGAATTAATGCCCGTAAAGCACCTAAACAAGAAAAACATTATAAAATACCAAGAATTTTTAGACCATCGAAATGGTGGCGCAATTAGCGTAGAGCCATTGAATAAATTATTTTTTTTATCTCTTTTAGTACATCGGTTCTTGGTCAAGGAGAAACTTATAATTTCAAAAATAATACTACTTATAATTGCTTATTACAGATGTATATTTTGGCGATAGGCATTAGAATAACATAGGTTAAGCAAGGTTAACTAACAAATCTGAAAACAAAAAAAATATACATTTTAAGCATTATAATAAAATAGTTTTTTACGACTATCCTTGTTTAAATAATAATTATGTTTACATTTGCGTCCCTTAAAAAAATGGTCCTATAGCTCAGTTGGTTAGAGTAGTTGACTCATAATCAATTGGTCCTTGGTTCGAGCCCAAGTGGGACCACACCAAGGGAAAGGTTGTTAAAAACAATTCTTTCCCTTTTTTATTTTCTTTAAAAGAAGCCCCACCCCAACCCTCCACTAAAGGGAGGGGGCTGACGTACTTTGTTTTGAAAGGGAAAGGTGTAGCCATTCTGCGTAAATTACAGAGAACATTTAAATGCACATGTAAAGAATCCGCATTGCAAATGCCTACTAGTGGGGGATACTAACGAATTGATTTTTGTGCTTCGATAATTATCTTTTTCAAAAATCAAATTTCGGGAAATATCGAACCAATTATTTGCTGCTTACCTTCAATACCTTATTAAATATAGGTTTAGTACAAACCTATTCTAGGACGAGAGAATTAAAACGAGACTTGCAAGTTCGCACTTCACCCGCCATGACTTGTAGGTGCTGTTAGCAGTAGTGCATTTCTAATTCAACCTATTAACTGTCGTCATTGTTTAATTTGTTTAATAAGTTTTCAGTGTCTTGAGAGATATACAAAAGTGATTTTGCAAATCTAGAAATTTCCATTGTCAAAGGTTGTGATGATTTTATTAAAGGAATCAACCTATTGTCAATTTGTATTTTCTGTTTATTATAGCCATGTGTCAAAATATAAGCCGTATCTTTTTTATTAATTACCTCATAGTCGTCTGTCTCGATAATAAGTTTCTTTCCTTTTTTAAGGTCTATATACTTTAGAATATTTGGCCACGATAAACCAAGGAATGGTATAAATAGCAGTCCGACACCTTTTAAGCAGCGTGTCATAAAACCGTCTGATGGTCGTGTACTGAAAATAAACATTATTCCAAGAATAAGTCCAATGAGAATTATGAAACCAATAGTAACTATAAGTACAAGCATCATGGAGATTTTGATGTCTGCCTTAATTAATAATTTGTCGTTGTTATTTAATTCAATTTCAGTCATTGTTTTTGGTCGCGCTGCATTACTGCTAACGTTTTGCAGCTACAAGTTCGTGGCGGCATTCGAAGCCGAAATGTGTCGGCTTGCACTGGCGGTGAGCACGAAGCAAACACTTGCAAGTTCGCACTTCACCCGCCATGACTTGTAGGTGCTGTTAGCAGTTCGTGCTTTTTCTGTCGACATACGGTTAAACATTTTGGTCTAGTATATGATTGTCGTCTGCTCCAACTGTAGGGTCAAATAGTTTGTTTAGTCTTGGTTGAATTATCCAAATACCAATTGGGAAGAACCAAATCAAAAAGAACTCTCCCGCAAAGTCGCTAAATGTCACAGACTTCTGCCATTCAACTGTCTTGAGTGCTTTTGCATTGAAATAAAGGCAATAGAAAATACAAAACATTGAAAATAAATGCAACGGAATAATAATGGCGAAAATTGCAGGGTTTGGTTGTCCACCTGAAGAAATGTTTGAGAACGTACCTACCATAAATACACAAATAAATAAAATGTAAACCACAGGAATGAAAAAAAATATTTTAAACTTATTTAAATTCATTGTCGCTGTCGTAGGTAGTTTTTTATGAAGGTTTGTCCCAAGTGTATAAAACCAGCCGAAGAAAAGCCCAACAAATAAAATCATGACTATAGGGAAAAAGTAAAGCATTACTGATGGGTCGTTACTTGAAAACATAGAACCGATTGCAATGAATTGAAAGACGATTGGAAGTCCCATTAGTAGTCCGAAAAGTTGCCAGTGTTTGAGTGTAAGAAGTTTTATCATTTTATCTTTTGTTTATATTATTTATTGTCTGTGTCGGTTGGTCTTCATAGCATGACTGCTAACTCTTATATATACGCAATAGTAATTACTATTTTATTGATTACCAATTGCTATTAGTTGCCCATTTTGTATATTTAAGAATACTCCCCCCTACTTTTTTTATGTATTTGTGGGTTGCGCCGTTTTGTTTTTTCTGTGGATTATAAATCCACTTTTAAATGCTATGGATTGCAAATCCTTGCCAGTGGGGGCATCAGCATTAACACAAAAAATAAACATAAGTTAATAATCTCTCTTATATTGCCCGTCATTACGAACGGCGAGGAACGAAACGGGAAGCAATCTCTCTCGATATTACCCATCATTGCGTGGAGTTCTGCCTACTAATCTAATTCAATTGCATAGAAGACGCGTTCTTTATTATCATTAAAATACTTAATTGTTTTGAACGCGCCGAAGCAGATTCCTACATAACAACAAACCAACCCTGTTAAAGCATAGTCCTCGTTGGTGGTTTCGAATTTTAAACTGCTTCGAGTTTTCTAACTACAAACTTTCTTAATTTTATTTTACATCTGATTAATAATATATTTGGAATGTAAAAAACAACAATTTGTTACAAGGAGTATTTTTTAGCTAAGAAAAATAATACCCTAATTGCAAATTAAGAAACTAATGAATCAGAATCCAGAGCAAATAGCCAGAGATAACATAGACAAGCAATTAAATGCTTGTGGCTGGGTGATTCAGGATGTTAAACAGGTAAATCTAGCAGCAGCAGCAGGTGTAGCCGTAAAGGAATATTTAACTGATGTTGGCCCTGCCGATTATGTGTTGTTTGTAAACGGTAAACCTTGCGGAATTATTGAAGCCAAACGCGAAGAGGAAGGACATCGGTTATCAGTGCACGAAAGTCAAGGCGAAGACTACGCAAAAGCAAAACTCAAATACCTAAACAATGAACCATTGCCTTATGTGTATTTAAGCACTGGCGAAATTACACGATTTACTAATTACAACGACCCTAAACCACGTGCCCGTGAAGTTTATACTTTTCACAGACCCGAAACATTACAGCAGTGGTTGCGGTTTGAATACACACTTCGTAAGCGCCTAGCAGATATTCCAAACCTACCATCAGATAATTTAAGAGACTGCCAAATAAATGCTATCACCAATTTAGAAGCATCGTTTAAATTGTATAAACAGCGTGCATTGATACAAATGGCAACAGGTTCGGGAAAAACATTTACTGCCATTACATTCATTTACCGCTTACTGAAATATGTAAAAGCAAACCGCATCCTATTTTTGGTTGACACCAAGAATTTAGGAGAACAAGCCGAAAGCGAATTTAAAAGATACATACCTCAAGACGACAATAGACTGTTTCCTGAATTGTATGGTGTAACAAGGCTCAACTCATCATTTATACCTAAAGATAGTCAAGTATATATAAGCACCATTCAAAGAATGTACTCTATTTTAAGGGGTACCGAATTAGATGAAAGTGCAGAAGAAATTAATCCGAATGAGTTTGCACAAAACAGCAAACCTGCACTGATTCAATACAATGAAAAAGTACCTATTGAGTTTTTTGATTTTATTGTAATTGATGAATGTCACCGCAGCATCTATAACCTATGGAAACAAGTGTTAGATTATTTTGATGTGTTTCAGGTTGGGTTAACAGCAACGCCCGACAATAGAACCTTTGGGTATTTCAACCAAAATGTGGTGAGTGATTATAAATATGAAGATGCTGTAATTGATGGCGTTTTAGTGCCTTACAACGTGTTTGAAATTCAAACGAAAGTGAGCAAAGAAGGCGCTGCAATTAAGTTAGGCGAATGGGTAGATAAACGCGAAAGACTAACTCGAAAAAAATTCTGGGAAACTGTTGACGAAGACATTATATATAGCGGTAAACAATTAGATAAATACATTGTAAATCCAAGCCAAATAAGGCTAATCGTAAATGCTGTTAAAGAAGCATTACCACAAATGTTTCCAGATAGGTTTAATGAAGATGGAACTTTTGAAGTACCCAAGATGCTCATCTTCGCGAAAACAGATTCGCATGCCGACGACATTATTGATATAGTGCGTGAAGAGTTTGGGGAGGAAAACAAATTCTGTAAAAAAATAACCTACAAAAGCGACGACGACCCTAAAACAGTGTTGAATAGTTTTAGAAACGATTACTACCCGCGCATTGCAGTTACAGTAGATATGATTGCTACAGGCACAGACATAAAACCGTTGGAAGTATTATTGTTTATGCGCGATGTAAAAAGCAAGAGTTATTACGAACAGATGAAAGGTAGAGGTACTCGTACACTATCTATTGAAGAATTACATAAAGTTTCTAAAACGGCACGCACAGCCAAAGACCATTTTGTAATTATTGATTCTATTGGTGTTGAGAATTCGCAAAAAACCGACAGCCGACCATTAGAGAAAGCACCTGGCGTTTCGCTAAAAGAATTATTGAACCGCGTTGCAGTGGGCAATCGTGATGAAGAAACGATAACAACACTTGCCAATCGTTTGATAAGATTAGACAAACAGATTAGCGAAAAAGAAAAAATAGATTTCAGTAAACATACAAATGGTTTTACAATCAATCATGTGGTGAAAGAATTGCTACATGCTTTTGACCCTGATACCATTGAGAATGTAAAATTGAAAGTGCACAATGAAAAGTTAGGTGCATCACCATTAGATATTGAAAGCGAAACACAAAGCCAACACCAACAAATAATTGAAAATGCAATTAGCTTTTTTCATAATCCCGAACTCAGGAATTTTATTGTTGATGTACGTAAAAAATATGACCAGATTATTGATAATGTAAACATCGACGAAATTGAAAAGATAGGTTGGGTAAAAGACAACACCGCTCAAGCCGAACAATTGATTGTTGATTTTAAAGAATGGTTGGAGAAAAACAAAGATGTACTAACAGCATTGCAAATATTTTACAACCAACCCTATCGCCGAAGAGAACTTACCTATACCATGATTAAAGAGGTGTTGGAAAAACTAAAACTAGAAAAACCAACATTAGCACCTTTAAGTGTTTGGCGTGCTTATGAAGCCTTGGAACAATGCAATGGCTCTGCTAGAAATGAACTTACTGCAATTGTATCATTGCTAAGAAAAATAACAGGAATTGATGAAACATTAACTGCTTACGACAAAATAGTTGACCGCAATTTTCAAGAATGGATTTTTAAGAAAAATGCTGGACAGCATAACCGTTTTACTGATGAACAAATGCAGTGGTTGCGTATGATTAAAGATTACATCATCAATAGTTTTCACATTGATAAAGATGATTTTGATTTAAGCCCATTTAATGCACAAGGCGGGCTAGGCAAGTTTTACCAGTTGTTTAAAGACGATTATGAAAAAATTATTGATGAACTAAATGAGGTATTAGTAGCGTAAAAATAATTATTAGGTTTAAACCTAATAATTGTACTTTATTAGGCTTAAACCTAATAATACATCATTATCAGGTTTTAAGCTAATAATTTGAGATTATCAGGTTTTAAACTAATATTGCAAAAAAGATAAAATGAATCAGGCTGTAATTACTGGAGACGTTATACATTCTACAAGCCTATCTGTAGATGAAAGAATAGCATTGTCGAAACATATTCAAACAGCATTAAAGATTTGGGAAAAAGATTTTGTTATAAAATCAGAATTTTTTCAAGGAGATAGCTTCCAATGTTATATTGGAAATGCACAATCTGCGCTAAAAGTTGCATTGATATTAAAAACATATATAAGAAGCTTAAACCCTACCAATATCTTTGATGTTAGTTTGCGACAAGAGCCAGATAAAAAGAAAGGAATATTATTCTCTAATACAATCATTGATGCCAGAATGGCCATTGGAATTGGAGCATCCGAACATATTGAAAAAAAACTAGCAAATTCTCATGGCATAGCATTTACATTGTCAGGTCATCTGTTAGATGATATGAAAAACACAAAACAAAAAATTGCAATTGCCACTAATGATGAATTCAATGACGAATTGGTTACGGCATTTATATTGCTTGACGCACTATTATCGAAAACTACTGCGTTACAATGCCAAGTTTTGAATTTGAAATTGTTAGGTTACAACGAAACAGCAATTGCTAGACAACTCAAAATATTACAATCTGCCATTAACCAGCGTTCTCAAGCAGGCAATTGGAATGCAATAAATGCCTTAGTAAAACGCTTTGAAACCATTTATGATCATGAACAATTCGTTAATTTTCTTTAGCACAGAACAAGGCAATATGCTTGTTAGAATATTACTAGCACATTTAACAAGCGACTTTATTTTTCAAACCAAGAGAATGGTGAATGAAAAAAAGTGGTTTTCAACACAAATGCTTATTCATATTGCTATAGTATATTTGAGCACAGCATTATTAACAGGCTGGTGGTTCGGTTCAGCAATTATTGCAATAACACATTATGTTATTGATGGGCTTAAAATATCAATACAGAAAAAAAACAAATACTCAGAAATTTCACTATTTATATCAGACCAGCTTGTACACACAGCAAGTATTATACTTATTTGGGCTGCCTATAATAGTAGTTTTAAACCTTTGCAAGAAGCAATTTGTTTACCAATTAGCAATTACAATTTTAGCCTTTTGCTACTAGCATATTTACTAGTTACAACACCTGTATCTTATCTTATAAGGCATGCAACCCAAAACATCAAAAAAAGAAAATCAAATACCAGTCATGATGAAGAAGAAAAAACAGAAAACGGTGGTAAACTCATAGGAATTTTTGAACGTATCATTATCCTAACTTTTGTACTTTTAGGCCAATACGAAGCAATAGGTTTTCTCATAACAGGAAAAAGCATTATTAGATTTGCAAATAATAAAGAACATATAGAAAGCGAATATGTGTTAGTTGGTACTATGATGAGTTATGCAATTTCGATAGTTATTGGTGTTTGTGTAAACTGGTTTATTAAATTATAAATAAGGATATTTGACTACCCCATAAGAATTATAATCCCGAAAATAAATCAAGAAAATTTGTGAAATACATACCCATTTGGGCATAATTTTATTTGACTTAGATATGTTATTAAGAACCCAAAACAGCAAAAAATCAGATATAACAAGGGTTTCCTTATTTGATGGTTATTTGACTGAACTAACAAGTTATTAACAATTTAATAAGTTTGGCTTATTTGACTGACTTGTACAACTAACGAACGAAAATATGGTTAACTCATTGAATTTAAAAGTGTTTCTTATTTGACGGTTATTTGACTGGAACAAAAAATATGAACATTTCAACACCAAATAATCTCCGTGTTAAGTCCATATCAAGTCCGTTACCTAAATAAATAAATTATCATAAATTTAAACCGAAATAATAAAAATGGAAAACATAGAAGTAGTTGATTTAATTGCAAAAGCGAAGAATAAAAAATGGTTTGATGAGAAAATCATTGAAGTCAATTTTGTAAAAATTGACCTAAAATATACTTTCAATTCTGTGATGGCGTTTTATAATTTTATAAACTCACAAGTTGAATTATCGAAAAATATTGAAGAAGACAATACAACACCCGATAACTTAAAAATACAATCAGATAATTTTGATAATGTATTAGCGCAAATTTTATTCTTTACCTCAAATTTTTATAACGAAGAAGATAATTTAGAAAGCATTTGGTTAAGTAATGTACAGCCAAGCATTGATAATTTGAGGAACTGCATAACTATAGATAGTCCTGTGTTTGATTTACTTATAAAATTATCGAAAACGAATGGAGAAAGTTATCTAGGCGCTTATAATTTTATATTTAATTCGGATGTAACTTTTAAAAACCGCGATAAATTTGAAGGTGCTTTACATGCCTATGAAACTATAGAACAAGGCAAATCTATCATCACCGCACGAAGTGCAATTGAAAGGGAGAACTTAGGGCAACTAAAAAATGAATTTACAAATACAATCGCAAAATCAGAAGTTAAGTTAACTGATTTTATTGCTGCAACTAATCAAAAATATACTGATTACACCAAAGAAATTGATGAATATAAAACCAACAAAAAAGTTGAAGTAGATAATTGGTATGATGAAACCAAAGAGAATTTCAACACTTTTGATACTGATGCAAAGAAGAAAATTGAAGATTTAGAAAAAATCTATCAAGAATTATTAAGCTTAAAAGCACCAGCAGACTATTGGGACAAAAGAGCAACTGAATTGAAAACGGAAGGTAAAAAGTGGCTCAATTATTTGATTGGCTCTGTTACAATTGGAGTTATTATTTTAGTTACACTTTTAATTATTATTGCTAGCAATAAGTTTGAAGAAATATTTAGTTTTAGTGGAAAGACAATTAGATGGTCAATATTATTAATCACACTTGTTTCATTTATTGCATATGCTATTAGAACATTTACGAAGTTGACATTTAGTACATTCCATTTGGTGCGTGATGCCGAAGAAAGAAAGCAACTTACATTTGTTTATTTAGCATTAAAAGAAAACAATTCTGTTACTGATGCGGAAAGATTATTGATTTTGCAATCATTATTCAGTAGAGCTGACACTGGTTTACTAAAAGAAGATTCTGCACCAACTATGCCGAGTGGAATTGACAAACTAATTCAACGATAATATGATTGAAACAACTAACAACATACCCAAACATTGGCAACTTAAAAAGTTAGGAGAAGTCTGCGATAAAATTACTAATGGCGCAAATGTTAAACAGTTTGATGAAAATATTGGAATTCCAATTTCGAGAATAGAAACTATTTGGAATCAACAAATTGACACTAACAGAGTAAAATACATTAAGGAAAATGAAAAAGAATTTATTGAGAAATATGCATTAAAATATAATGACATACTTTTTAGTCATATAAATAGTGATATACATCTCGGCAAGACTGCTGTTTATAAATCCGTGCCTAAAACATTAATTCACGGAATAAATCTATTGCTGATTAGAACCAATAATTTGGTAAACCCAATTTACTTTAACTACCATCTCAATTTTTTGAGAGCAAAGGGAAAGTTTATTTCAATTGCGCAAAAATCTGTTAATCAATCTTCAATTAATCAATCTAAATTGAAGAATGTCGATATTGTTGTCCCTCCCCTCCCCGAACAACAAGCCATAGTTGCCAAAATAGAAGAACTACTTAGCGAATTAGAAAACGGAAAACAGCAATTACTTACTGCACAACAACAACTAAAAGTTTATAGGCAAAGTTTGTTGAAATGGGCGTTTGAAGGAAAGCTCACCAACAAAAATGTAGAAGATGGAGAGTTGCCCAAGGGGTGGAAATTAGTTAAAGTTGGAGATGTTTGTAAATGTATTGTTCCTAATAGAGATAAACCTAAAACATTTTCTGGTAACATAAAATGGGTTACAACACCAAATCTTTCAGAAACTTCTATAAGGCTTATTTATAATGAAATTAATTTAGGTTTATCAGAAAATGAAGCAAAAGAATATAATGCAAGAGTAATTCCTGTTGGCAGTGTAATTATGACTTGTGTTGGTACATTCGGATTAAGCGCAATTGTTGAAAAACCAATTGTAATCAATCAACAGTTACACGCATTTATTTCAAATGAAAATGTGAATTCAAAGTATTTAGCATATTGTATTCAAAACAGTAAACATTTTTTTGAAAAAAAGTCAACCTCAACAACAATACAATATCTAAATAAAGAGAATTGTAACTCTATGCCCTTACCACTTCCTGCAATGGAAGAACAACAACTCATCGTAGATGAATTAGAAAGCAAACTCACTGTTTGTGATAAAATAGAAGAAACAATAACACAAAGTTTACAACAAGCCGAAACCTTAAAACAAAGCATTTTAAAAAAGGCTTTTGAGGGGAGGTTAATTAACAACTAATGATATGAATTTATTAAGCCGAAGTGCGATAACGATTTCATACAAAAAACCATTTATCGAATGGAACAATAAACTAACTCCAGATATGCTTTTGGATGAAAACATCTTGGGTGAATCAAAAACATACCTTACACATGAATTATTTGATGATGCAGAAAGACTGGTAAAAAAATATTATAAAGATATTTTTGAAATAGAATTGGATGGCATGTGGACAAACGAAAATGATTGGCCACAAAAAAGAACTTTCAAATTATTCAACGAATGGTTTAATTATGAAGTAAGCGATTTTGTAGTTGATTTATCAAACAAAAATTTGTATGATTGAAATACAAAAAACTATAACACAAAGTTTACAACAAGCCGAAACCCTAAAACAGAGTATATTAAAAAAGGCTATTGAGGGGAGGTGTTATAATTAAAAATATGACTAAAATAAGTAATGAAATAAAAGATAAAATTGTTCAACTATCTAAAGCGGAATTAGAAAAAATAGTTATCAGAATTGCATCAAAGGATAAGGCTATTGTTGATTATTTATTGGTGAATTATTTTGAAAAAGAAATAGGAGAAATAGATTTGTTTGAAGAAACAAAAATAGATTTAGAACTACTTTTTAGAAAATCATACAAAGGTTTTTCAGAAGAATTGCAATTGGCAAATATGGTTTCTGCCTGTATCAAACGCATTAATCTATTTTCTAAAATATGTAAGAACAAAAAACTTGAAACAGATTTATTAATGTATACTCTTGAATTTATTTTTTCATTTTCTACCAATCTGTTCGGTACTTGCTTTACAACCTACGATTACAAAGTAGCTTTGTTGGTTAAAAGAGTAATTACACTTGTAGAAACTAAATTACATCAGGATTTTAAAATTGAATACACTGCTACAATAAATAATTACTTAACGACTTTACACCGCACATCCAACCATATTGATTTTATTTATGGATTGCCTCCATCAATTTAAAATAATTTAAAATGGAACTTACAAAAAAAGAGAAGAAACTAGCCCGTGAAATAATTGAAACGGGATTGCAGAGAGAATTTTCCAAAGGTTTATCTGATGCCGATAAAATTTTGAACGATTGGAAAAATAAGTTAATCAATAATCGTGATGCTTATCATCTAATGTTTAATAACATTACGAAGTTTGATAAACACATTGCCCGAAGATATGATGGAATGACAGGTTCAAAGTTTCTCTTCATCATTATAGCCCAATTAGCAGATGGTACAATTTCAGAAAAAGAACTTGAAAATTTCCCTAATGAGATTAAACAAAAAATAAAATTAATCGCAGGTTTATAAAAGTATGAAACTTCTGTAACCCTCTGTGCGAATTAGGTTCAGGCAATTGTCTGCATTTGGAGTTATTGAATTTCAGGATGATAAGATTTTAAAGAAAAATATAATTAAGATATTCAAGTAATAAAATATAATGAATCCTTCAATCAACTAATCCAACAAATTATTATTCTTACAAATGATGACTAAATGAAATACGAAGAAATTACACATAAAATTATAGGCTGTGCAATGAAGGTGCATTCAAGTTTGGGAAATGGGTTTCAAGAATTAATTTATCAAAGGGCTTTGGCAATTGAAATGAAAAAACAAGGATTAAGCTTCAAACGTGAAATGGAAATGTCAATATTTTATGACGAAATTAAGATTGGAACTAGAAGAGTTGATTTTTTTGTTGAAGATGTAATTATGGTTGAACTTAAAGCCGTAATTAAATTGGAAGATGTACATTTAGCACAAGCAATGAACTATTGTCAAGCATATAATTTACCAATTGGATTACTTATAAATTTCGGTTCAAAAAGTATGGAGTTTAAAAGGGTATATAATGTTAATCATCCCGATAGTAAAGATTATAAAAATCAAAATCCTAAAATCAACTAATCATAAAAATCATAATTCAGACAATGAGCAACAACACATCCTCAATAGTATCAAAAGTATGGTCATTCTGTAACCCGCTGCGCGACGTAGGTGTAGGTTATGGTGACTACCTTGAGCAACTTACTTATTTGCTATTTTTAAAAATGGCTGATGAGTATTGTAGGCCACCACACAATAGAAAGTTACCTATACCAACAACCTACAATTGGGATAGTTTAACCAATAAAAAAGGTGCTGAATTAGAGTTGCATTATTCTGTTTTGTTGCGTGAACTCAGCACTGCAAAAGGCATATTGGGGCAAATATTTACCAAGAGCCAAAACAAAATACAAGACCCTGCCATGCTTGCCAAAATCATTGATATGATTGATAGTGAACAATGGTTGGTGATGGGTGCCGATGTAAAAGGTGATATTTATGAAAAGCTATTAGAACAAAATGCACAAGACGTAAAAAGTGGTGCTGGGCAATATTTTACCCCTCGCCCATTAATACGCGCTATGGTTGAATGTGTGCAACCCAAACCCATGAAAACCATTGCTGACCCTAGTTGTGGGACTGGTGGTTTTTTCTTAGCGGCTTACGATTATATTGTAGAAAATAATAAACTCAACAAAGAGCAAAACAAGTTTTTGAAAATGGAAACCTTTTTCGGAAACGAAATTGTAGCTGGTACAAGACGTTTGGCATTGATGAATTTATTCTTGCACAACATTGGTGATATTGAAAGTGATAATTTTATTTCGCCTGCCGATGCGTTGATTGCTGCTTCTCCATCAACGTATGATTATGTATTAGCCAATCCACCATTTGGTAAAAAGAGTAGTCAAACATTTACCAACGATGAAGGCGAACAAGAGAAAGATGACTTAACCTATAACCGCCAAGATTTTTGGGCTACCACTAGCAACAAACAATTGAATTTTGTGCAGCATATCATCAGCATGCTCAAAACCACCGGTATGGCTGCTGTGGTGATACCCGACAATGTTTTGTTTGAAGGTGGTGCAGGCGAAACTGTGCGCAAAAAGTTATTAGAAAAAACTGAACTACATACCATTCTGCGTTTGCCTACAGGTATATTTTATGCGCATGGTGTAAAAGCCAATGTGTTGTTTTTCGATAACAAACCTGCTAGTAAAGACCCGCATACTAAAGAAGTTTGGGTGTATGATTATAGAACCAACATACATCACACCCTCAAGAAAAACCCTTTGAACATTGATGTATTACGCGACTTTATTGATTGCTATAATCCATCTAATAGATTCAAAAGAAAAGAAACATACAATTCCGAAACCAATCCAGAAGGGCGTTGGAGAATGTTTACTTACGATGAAATAATTGCCCGAGATAAAACTTCATTAGACATTTCATGGCTAAAAGATAAGTCGTTGGCCGACCTTGATAATTTGCCTGACCCTGATGTGTTGGCAAATGACATCATTGAAAATTTAGAATCGGGACTAGAAAGTTTTAGGCAAATTGTAGCAGCGTTAAAGGTGTAATTTAGATTTTATGATTCGATGAATGATGAAGATTTATTAATAGGCATAGTAGTATCAGTAATTAGCATAGGTATTATTTATTATTTCTATGTGATGCTTCCTTACTGGTATAGGCAAGGTTATAAATCTGTGAATAACAAACCAGAAACATTTAAAAAATTAACCACATCATCTAAGAAATCAAATCATAATTTTAATGAGAATAAAGCAAAAGGCGATGCATTTGAAGATTATGTAATTTCATTATTTAACAAAGAATATTTCAGCCTTTTAGATTGGCGTAGCGATAAAATGGCGAGTAATGGAATGTATGCATTAAGTAATCATATGCCAGATTTAGTAATGATGTACAACAATTATGCAGGTACAAAATTTAAGTTTGCTATTGAATGTAAATGGAGGGCTTCGTTTATAAATGGTCAGTTAGAATGGGCCAAGGATTATCAAATTAATAATTATCTAGATTACAAGAACAAGAATACAATGCCAGTATATGTTGCCATTGGTGTAGGAGGCATGCCAAGTAAACCTGAAAGATTATTTGTTACAGAAATTGATAATCTTAAAATGTATCCGCATCTCTATGAGAAATACCTTGATAAATTCGAAAAGAAAAACCACTCAATTTTTTTTGATAATAATAGCAAGAGCATGGTGTAAAAGTTTTGATTACAATTTATTACATGCTTTGTTCACTTTGTTCTTCGTAAAATGTTGTTAAGTTCAATTTCATAACTTCGCTTTGCTAAAAGTTACTTTCTAAACCAACAATAAAAAAATCCATTTAAGCCTTATGTTTGTAGCGCTTAATAATTTATTAATGTAAAATATGGCAGAATGTATTCAATGTGGCTCATATACAAAGTTTGAAAAAGGTTTGTGCTTGAAATGCTACCACGAAAAAAACAACAAAGAAGAAAAGAAAGAAAACAATGTTACTGCTCAAAATAATGAGGCTACAAGCATTGGCTTAAGCGATAGAGATAAAAACTACCGCTACAATATGATTAAAGGGCGTATTGCCGAAACGCTTATTCAAGAGCTGTTTTTGCAGCTTAAATACAATGTGTTTAGGTATGGTATGGAAAACACTATCCCTGGCATAATGGATTTATTAAAAGGCGTAAAATCTGAAGTAGCAGAAGAAATTAAACGCATGCCCGATTTTGTAATTCAGAATCCGAAAAATGCGGAAGTATATTTTGTTGAGGTAAAATTTAGGGCATCAGAAAAATTCACATTAAAAGATTTGCCAAAAGACTATGCTTGGGAAAACGCATATTTTATAATCGTTTCTAAGAAACATATTAAATGTATAACCTACTCCGAATTACAAGAAGGTAAAGAAATTTCACCTGAATCGCGCAACTATTTAGGCAATAGAAAGGAATTTGATTTGGATAAAGAAATTATAGTTGCCTTTTGTGAATTTGCAATTAAGTTTTTCGAGAATGTGTAAATGGAAAATGCAAATGGAATAAGAAAATTACAAAGTGAGTTAAAAAAAGCTCTCAAAACAATTGAAATTCAACAAATACGAATTGCAGAATTAGAAGAATTAGAAAGAACTTTTGATTTGAGTATTCTTGAAATAACGGAATATTATCAAGAAGAAATAAATGAATATCAGCATTTACATGCTCAACCAATTAAAGTAATAAACTCATTCGGTGAAAACGAAACAATTTCATTGAGTCCTCGTTATATCATTGCTATTGTAACTTCGGAATTAAATAGAAAAAAATACATCTATTTTGTAGAACCTGAAAATTCATTAACAATTGTCAAGAAATACATGCTTACTAATAAAAGCTGTTTTGAAACATTGGCAAAATATTTTGATAAGCTAAATTGGCATTTAACAAGAGTAGCACAAGATGCGGTTGTAAATATTGCATATTATGATTTTAATAAGCACAATTCAGTTGTTTCCAACAATAAAATAGAACTACCCAAACAAATTAAACGAATTAAAATTGCAGAGTCACTACAGGCAAGAAAGTATAGAAAGAATTTCGATAAAATGAAAAAAGTAAAAAATAATAAGACTATTTTGGAAAAAAAGATAGAAAGTGTCCGCGAAGTATTTTCAAGGAAATAAATAATTATATTTGTCTTATAATTATTAAATGTAATTGCATGAAACAAAAAAAATAATACCAAATCAATCAAGATAAAACATCCTATAAACTAAAGATTTCCTGTTATTGGTAATTAGTTTAATCTCTAGAGCTTCTAATCTCTATACAAATGTGTTCAATGCATTTGATTCCTAAACAGTAGGCGTTATCCTATTCTGTTCTAAGGCTTTAATATTATTATTAAAGTGCTTCTTCTAAAAATAAATTAATAAAAAAATGAAAAGTCAACAATTTAAATTGACGTATTCTTCATTTGAAGAATTGCGTGCGCTTAAGAATGGAATCGGTATAAAAAGATACCACAGAACAATTGGTTTTCCATCAGAGTTACAATTACCTAAAGGTATTATAAATTTTAGGTTTTCTAATCATGCCAAAGAGGCTATAAAAGATGATAAGTACTCAAAAGAATCGCTAAAAGTGAGTAGTTATCTCAATCTTGCCTATGCTGAAATATTTGAAGTTATTATTGAAAACAATGCACTGAAAAAATTTGTATGCAAGACTCCTTACAATGAAACGCATGACATATCTATGTCAATAGCAATTTACCCTAACCAAGTGTTTTTGCTTTGCACTTGTTGGCTTAATGAGAAAGGTGATAATCATAAATCTCTTAACAAATTACTCTACGATAAACCTTGAAAAAAAAATGCAGAATTCCACGTGCTGTAACTTGTGGATATAATCCTTTAATACATGAAATCATGGCAAAAGGCTCAACAAGACCAGTAAATGCTCCAAGCACAACTGGCAAACCTTCAGGTGGGACTAGAGGAAACAATCCACCAAAAAAATAAAATGAAACCCAAAAAAGTCAGTAAGAAATTACTGGCTTTTTTTATTTCACTTCTAGTTCAAACCATATTGGTATGTGGTCAGAAATGGACCACTAAAGTAGAAAATGGGTTTCAAACATATATGTTTGAAACCCATTTTTATTTTCTACAAATTTTGAATTTACAATTGAGTTTAGTCTTCTTGACAAAGCACCGCCAAGCATTTTCCAGAATCGCTTGGATTTGAATTTATAAATTTTATCATTTTACTTTTTGGTATTTATGCTACTTCGAGGTATAATTTTTTAATCCTAACAATTGGTAGTTGGCGGGGACGCGAACCTTGGATAAGTTTATCCTAATTCTGTAACTATGCCACTAGCGAGACTCTTGCGGGAGCGGGGGCTAAAGACAGCATAGTATGTTAATTTATTTTTATTCATCCTCACCTATTTTTAGCCTACTGAAAATTTGAACCTCTAATTTCCAAAACCTGGCACTATAACCTTACTAATGCTCCAAATATCATAACTCAATATAAACTCTAGTAATGCTGTTCCCTCAAATTTAGTGTTGTTTGAAGTATATGACACAAAACCAATTACAGATGCGAAATTGATTTCTAAATTAAAATTTACTGATGAAACTTGCCAACTAAGTAATTCAATTTTTGGATGTTCAGTTTGAAACGCCTCAATGATGCTGGCAAATGATTTTTGAGAATGTTCGGTATTGTTATATATAATGGCTGATGCTAAGAGAATATTATTCATAAAACTATCCCATTTTTTTGGTAGCAATAACTTAATAAATTCAGTTGCATTTTTTCGTAAGTCGTACTCGTGGTTAGGATGAAATTCTTCGTATATAAAATGGTGCATCATGCCATCAATGCGAATGTCGTCAATTTCTTCTTCAAATAATTCTTCTGTAATGAATTGATAAATTACAATATCATCATAATCGCAAATAGTATCCAGAAAAATATTGTGTAGTTGCAGAATTTCTACTACTTTTTTTAGTTCAAAAGTTATTTGTTTATCACTTAGCACATCTGATTTAATATATGCTGGGCGGTTTATAAAATCATACAATTTGCATTGTTTTCTTTCGGCAAATTGTTGTTCGAAACTGTAAATGTTGTTGAGCCATTGGTTTTCAGTTTGGCTGTTCAAATTTGTTTCCAGACTATTCATGCCAAACTCTGCTTGCAGCTTTAGTTTTAGCAATTCATTTTCAGCGTGAAGTTTTTCTTCGTCACTCAAGTCTTCAAAGTCGTCATTGTTTTCCATTCTCGAAATTATGTTTTTGTTGTTCAAATTTAGTGTCCCCTTCATCCCGGGTGCAATCATCAGAACTATGATTTTGCCCAAGGTTGGCGTCCCCGCCAACCTTTATTATTTTTAAATTCTTAAAATTGGTAGTTGGCGCCTACGCCAACCACTGACACTTTTTGTCTCGTTTGTTACTTTTTAGAAGATGAATTTTTAATTGAATTATTAATAGCAGATGGATTCAATAAATGTTTTGCATTTGTATTGCTCACTACTTTTTTGCCTGTTTTAGATTCCAATTCTTTCAATGCAACCTTTGCAACGTTGCCACCTTGTTGAGCTACTTTTTTGCTGGCCTTAAAATCTATCGGTTTTGTTGCCTGAGAAATATCTTTGGTTGATGCCTCGGCAAGCATATTTAAAATCAGTTCGGTATTGGTCATGTTATCGCGCAGGTTTTCTTTTTTCAAACCTTTCAACACTTTATATTCTTTCGTAGTTTTGCCTGCCCAAGTTTTTGTAATAATATCGGTTAGGGTTGCAAACTGCACACCTTCTTTCAATCCTCGCTTTTTCCATTCATCGGTAAGTTCTTTTCTTACTTCTATACTTTTTAGTCGTTGGTTTATCCAGCTTTCCGAATAACCCAAAAGCATGTATTGCTCTAATGCACGGTCAATGCTCAATTCAGGGTCTTGCATTTCATCCAAACGTTCGGCAGCAACCTTTGCTAACCAGAGTTTAAATGGTTCTGCTTTAGGCGATGGAATAGATTGTATCAATCTAAAAAGTTGTTCCGTATCGGCAACATCCGTCATTCGCATTTTACCATCAGCAGCTTGCATTTTCAACCCGTGACAATTCGTCACGGTTTCATTTCCCTCTTCCTTTAAACGCTGTTTCAACTTTCGCCAATAAGCATTTGGGTCAATGCTTTCCGTTAAAACTGCTATCACATCTACAATGGATAAATACCATTTTTCTTGCTCTTCATTCCAAAGAGTTCTTACTTTTTTTTCTTCAAAAATTTTAATGTCGTTTTTCATTTTTTTTATATTTAAAAATTAGGTTGTCAGTCCGTTATATTCATTCATGTATTCTTTTACAATCATGAAGTTAATTCGTTTGGTTGATGCAGTATCTAGATGAATATCGTTTTTGTTTTTGAATTGTTCAATCACTAGCTACCGCAAGCTTCCCGCTTGTGGCTATAGCATAAATGTAATGATAATCTTTCATGCTCTTTTTACTTTTATTAATCATATGATATCAGAACGAAATAGCGTACTAATATAATTCAAAAAAGTACATTTCTTTTCAATTATGGAATTTCTTATTTCTGGTTTTTAGACAAACTTATTAATTTATCCATATTATGTAACTAAGCCACAAGCAATGCGCTTGTGGGGTTGCGGGCTAGTGCAACTCTCTTATTATTTGTATCAATCTACTGGTAAGCTTATGAAACAGGTTCAACCTTAGCAGTCTTCTTTATTTTTTCAGCTCCTTTTTTTCTTAAATGTTTGATGCGGTCACTAATAGCTTCGAAACTATCTAGCAATTTCTTTAATGTATTAAAATAGAGAGTAAAAATTAGTATGATACTCATTATCCAAATTACACAGATATTCACCCAATAGGTATCAAAGTAACGTCCAAAAATAACCTTACGGGGAGCAAAGAAATGCGAACGTAAAAATCTTTCACGGTCTGGGTCATTATATATAGGGTCAACCCTCTGAATTATTTTACCTTCCGACTCAATAACTTTTGTAAAATCATTACTGTTTCTAACCAATTGATTTAAGTTTTCGTTATCTGATTGCTCCTTTAGTTTAGCATAGGCTTCGCGCTGAGAATCAGTGAATGTAAGTTTATTAATGATGGCTTCTTCTTCTTTTACAGCGTTATTGTACTTACGCATTTGAAAACCACCAAACTCATCAAAATAGTTTTTCAACTTTTTAATTAACTCTGCATTAAAATTTGCTTCGGTAATACTCTCAACCTCATTAAATTTAACGGCTGACTTTTTATTTCTAAATTCTATTTCCGATTTTAGAAGTTTTAAATTATACTCAAACTCCTTTTTTTGTAGAGGGTATTGATAAGGATAATTATTGATACAAGCATCTAGTTTTGCCCTTAAAATAGGCAGCCATAAATTTTTTAAATAATCTGCTACCGACTTTGTTTTTTCTAGTTTATACAATGGCTTTTGATACGCATTGTTTTTATATTGATTTACTGCTAATGCTTCAAATGCCCATCTTGAAGCCATCACCTCTCCTGCCATAGGAACACTGGTTTCAGAAGATATAACAGGATTTAATTTCTCGAACTTAACAATTACACCACTTAAAATAAGTTGTGGAATAATTAGAAATGGAATTAAAATATAGATGGTAATTGCTGAATTAAAACTTGCCGAAATATTTAAACCAAGCATATTGGCAAAACAAGAGGTGGTAAAAAGCACCATCCAATAATCGAGATACATGCCTTGAATGCCCAACATGGTATTACTAATAACAACAAATGTGGCTGTTTGTATGGCACTTAAAGTAAACATAATGGTAATCTTACTGCTGATGTAACTTCCTTTACTCAAATTCAAAAAAGATTCGCGCTTTTGAATCCTACGGTCTTTTATAATTTCTTCGGCACTAACAGTTAACCCAACGAATAGGGCAATAACAACACCCATCAAAATATAAGCAGATAAATTTTCGTTTTCGAAATATTTATATCCTACTTTATTTGAAATGTCAGTATTATAGAATTTTACAAGAAACGCAAGTATAAATGCCAATACAGGTGTTTCAAGAAAATTAATTATCAAGTACTG
>JBEIDK010000022.1:0-36850 GCA_040383485.1 Flavobacteriales bacterium | reverse complement strand
TATCGCCGAAAATTAAGATTTGGGTTAAGCTACGACATCAATATATCTAAGCTAACACCTGCAACATATGCAAGAGGTGGATTTGAGTTGTCATTCAATTATTTTGTTGGAGATAGGTAGTAAGCTAAAAAATATTTAATCTTCTAAAGATTTCCCTCACAAAAAAATCATTTGTAGTATTTACTTATTACAAAAGTTTTGGAAGTTTGTTTGGTATGGAATCTCAATTGTAAAAAATAGAAGTAGAAATTTTAAAGTCTATTCATTTTTAAATGCTCTTAAAACTCTATAACTAGTTAAATTATAATATGTAAATTCTTAAAAGTTTATATTTCGAAAAAAAAAATGTATTTTCGCCCGATGTTTCAAAAAATAAGCAATTTATTACTTATTATTTTAATGCTTGTTATTGTTTCTTGCGGAGATTACAACAAGGTACTAAAAAGTTCGGACTACGATTACAAGCTAAAACGCGCTAATCAGTATTTCGAAAAGAAATCATATGTGCGTGCCTTGCCATTGTATGAAGAATTGATGACTGTTTTTAGAGGAACCACAAAAGCTGAGGAAGTTTCATATAAATATGCTTACTGCAGCTACGGACTTGGCGATTACATTATGGCAGGTTACGAGTTTAAAAACTTTGCAAAAACTTATCCAAAAAGCGCATTAGCCGAAGAAGCTATGTATCTGAATGCTAATTGTTACTATTTAGACTCGCCAAGATATAGCCTTGACCAAGAAAATACTACTTCTGCACTTACTGAAATGCAACTTTTTGTAACCATGTTTCCACAAAGTCCAAAGGTTCAAGATTGTAACGAATTGATTGACAAATTAAGATTAAAGTTGCAGACAAAAGCATATCAAAATTCTAAGCTTTACTATGATATTTCTGATTTTAAAGCCTCAATTGTTGCTTTCAAGAATTTAATAAAAGACTATCCAGAATGCAAGTATATTGAGGAAGCACATTTTATGATTTTAAAGTCGCAATATTTATTAGCCATAAATAGCATTGATAGCAAGAAAAAACAAAGATTACACGAGGCAGAAAAAAGTTACATTAAGTTTATCGATTCTTATCCAACAAGCAGTTACTTAAAGGAAGCTGAATCTATCTATAAAACTACCTTGCAAGAAATAAATAAATGGAAATCCATTTAGTAAAACAAAAGAAATTAAAATTAAATTATATAAAATGTCGTACAAAAAAACAATTACAGACAACACCACAATTACACGTGACCTTAAAGATGTAGAAGCTGCTACAGGCAACATTTACAAAACTTTGGCAATTATTTCAAAACGTGCTAATCAAATTTCAATTGAAATTAAAGAAGAATTAGGTAATAAACTGAGTGAGTTTGCATCTAACTCCGACAATCTTGAAGAAATTTTTGAAAATCGTGAGCAAATAGAGGTTTCAAAGCATTATGAGAAAATGCCTAAGCCTGTATCAATTGCTATTCAAGAATATATGGATGGTGATTTACAATACAGAACTCCAACTGTAGAAAACTAAAAAAAAATTATGCTTAAGGGCAAGAAAATACTTTTGGGTGTAAGCTCAAGCATTGCTGCCTATAAAGCTGCGCATTTAGTGCGATTATTACTAAAAGAAAATGCTGAGGTGCAGGTGATAATGACTCCTGCATCTCATTCTTTTATTACCCCACTTACTTTAGCAACCCTTAGTAAAAATCCTGTATTAACAGAGTTTGTTGCCAATAATAATGGCGAGTGGAATAACCATGTTGAATTAGGGCTTTGGGCTGACCTATTTATTATTGCTCCAGCAAGCGCAAATACAATAGCCTGTATGGCAAATGGTATATGCAATAATTTGCTTTTAGCTACGTACCTTTCTGCTAGATGCAATGTAATGTTTGCTCCTGCAATGGATTTAGATATGTATGCTCATGCAAGCACCCAACAAAATATTAACACATTAATTAATAGAAATAATTTACTCATTGATGCAGAAATTGGTGAGTTGGCTAGCGGATTAAATGGACAAGGTAGAATGGCGGAACCCGAAAATATTGTAACTGCTATTGAGCATTTCTTTACAAAAAAATTGGATTTTGCTGGTAAGAAAATACTTATTACTGCCGGTCCAACCTATGAATACATTGACCCAGTAAGATTTATTGGCAATGCTTCATCAGGTAAAATGGGTTATGCCATAGCAGAAAATTTAGCGAATAGAGGCGCAGAGGTTACTCTTGTTTCTGGGCCTGTGAACATTAAAGCCATAAACAAAAACATTAAGATAGAAAAAATTGTTTCGGCACAACAGTTATATAACTCAGCTACAGAGAAATTTCCTGATGTTGATATTGCAATCTGTGCCGCTGCTGTAGCTGATTATACTCCTTCAAAAACATCATCACAAAAGATTAAGAAGAAGGATGCTGAATTGAAAATTAATTTGGTACGTACACCAGATACGTTGGCTAATTTAGGGAAACTAAAAAGAGAAAATCAAGTATTGGTAGGCTTTGCACTTGAAACTGAAAATGAGTTAGAAAATGCAAAATCTAAATTACTCAGAAAAAATTGTGATATGTTTATCCTAAACTCATTAAATGACGAGGGAGCAGGTTTTAATTTAGATACCAACAAAATTACCATTCTTGACAAAAACAATAAAACAGAAGTTTTTACGTTAAAATCAAAAACTCAAGTTGCAGAAGATATTTGCAACAAAATTTTAAATACTTTAAAACTATAATTAAACGTTGAAACACAAAATCCTTGCCCATCTAATTATTTTTTTATTCAGCTTAAATTATTGCAAATCTCAAGAAATTATTGCATCAGTAAATATAAATGCTGACCAAGTTGTAACTACCGATAAAAAAATATTTACAACTCTAAAAACTGAACTTACCAATTTTTTAAATAATAGAAAATGGACTAGTGATGAGTTTACTGCTGATGAAAGAATAGAACTGAATTTAACAATATCAATTACCGAAAGAGTTTCAATAAATTCATTTAAGTCTACCCTTTCAGTTACTGCCCGACGTCCTGCCTATAAAACCGACTATAAAACTCAAACCTTTAATCATATTGATGAAGAGTTTCAATTCGACTATGTTGAATATCAAGCGCTAGACTATAACGAAAACTCTTTTGCAACGAATTTAACCCAAGTTTTGGCTTTTTATACTTATCTAGTTATAGCAGTTGATTACGATACGTTTTCACTAAATGGTGGAACGCCATACTATCAAAAAGCTTTGGCGCAAGTTAATAACGCACAAGCTGCACCGGGAGGAATTACTGGATGGAAAGCTTACGAAAGTACAAAGAATAGATACTGGTTAGCGGAAGGATTTCTTAACCCAAACTTTAAAATTTTAAGAACTACTTTGTATGAATACCATCGTCTTGGGTTAGATGTAATGTATGACCAGCCTAAATTGCAGGCAGGTAAAGATAATATAGCTGAAAGTATTGAGGCTTTAAAAACAATACATAACAGAGTTCCAGGTTCACTGCTGATGCAAGAATTTTTCCAATCTAAGTTTTTAGAAATAACTAACATTTTCTCCGAAAGTTTACCTGCACAAAAAAGTAAGTTGTACCAAACATTAATATTAATTGACCCGGGGAACACTTCTAGATATGAAAAGTTAAGGCAATAATTGATGACCTTTAATTTTTAATTACCCTACCCTTCCAATTAAAACTTGAAAAAATACTCGATACCATTATATAGCTTGTAAAATATGAATAGAATATTGAACTTAATATAAAGTCAATATAATTAACCTTCAAATGATATAGCTTATTAATTGTGTGGTAAAATATAATTTCAACTATTAACTTAAAAAGTAAAACAATTAGTAGGCCTAAAATCAAGCTACTATTAAATAATATCATTAAGCTATATAACGTGATTAGAAAATGAAACGCTCCTAATAAACCTCCCACAATAATAGTGTTCAAATCCTTATAATACTTGGCTTTTTTAGACCATCTTATTCTTTGGTTAATTAATTCACTAAAATTAATTTGAGGTTTAGATACAACAATTGCATTAGCTGAATTAACAAACATGCAGCTGTTTTTTGAATGGTATAATTTCTTAATATAAAACATCAAAAACATATCATCACCTGACTCAGAATCACTTCCTATTAGGCTAGAATGAAATTGAATATAATCTGATTTATAAAATGCCATGTTTGCAGCATTACTCATAATTGGCAAACCCGCCAGCATACTAGCTCCACCAATTGAATTAAGCATTAAAAAATCTATTTGTTGAAAATTTTGAATGAATGAGCCATTGCTTTCCAAAATTACTGGCATCGAAATAAATCTATTCTTATTTGTTGCTATTGACTGGGCAATAGACCTTAACCACATTTCATTGACCATACAATCAGCATCAGTTGTTGCAATAACTTCGTATTTTGAATTTGCAATACCCAAATTTATTGCATTTTTTTTACCTTGAAAGTCATTACTTAAACTAATTATTTTTATATTATTTAAGCCGCATTGCTTCTGTAAATTCTTAGCAATTTCGTATGAATTATCAGATGAATGGTCATTAACAAGTATTACTTCAAATTTATCAATAGGATAATTTAATTTTGAAAATGATTCGAATAGATGAGGTAAATTATTTACTTCATTTCTAAAGGCAACAATAATTGATATATTCCTATTAAGAAGGTTAGCATCTGTATTTATTGAATTCCTATTTACAAAATTGCATATTATAAATAGGTATGTTGCATAAGATAAACTTAAGCCAATAAGCAGTAATATTATGCAGTTTACAATGATCAATTATAGCGAATTCAATTTTGTGCAAAGTAGAAATTCGTTACTAATAAACTGTAAGGAATAGTATTTAGTTTCCTAAATTTTTAAAATACTTTAAATGAACAATCAGCATACCAAAGTTTTCGCCATCTTCCTTACCTAGGTATTTATGATGTATTTTATGTGCTCTTCTTATTCCTTTTACATAATTATTATTCCATTTTCTAAATATTTTAAAACGTTGATGAATGATGATATCATGTATAAGAAAATATGCTAAGCCATATAGTGCAATTCCAATTCCGATAAAAAGTCTAAAATCATGATACATAATACCAGTTATAAAACAATAAGCACTTGGCACTGCAAAAATCAAAAAGAACGCATCATTCTTTTCAAAAAAACCAGGCTCTGGTTGATGATGATCCTTATGAAGGTACCAAAGAAAACCATGCATTACAAACTTATGAGTGAACCAAGCCATAAACTCCATAAAGCAAAAGGTAATAATTACTATTGTAATATTTATAATCATTTTAAAATTCTTTATAGTGTCTTCCTAATAACGTTTTTTCTTTATTGTCTAATTCATGGTTTCTAATATCGGATAATGCAAAACTAAGAAATGTGAAAAATAAAAACTGTAAAACAAACACAGTTTGTGCCATTTTGTTTTTTGATTTGAACTCAATTGTATGATATGCTAAGTTAAAAAAGAAGCTTATAACAAACCATGCAATGTAGTTTTGAAGTGGAACAAATCCTTCTTCAAAAGTCCAAAAATCTAATTTAGGCGCTACCATTTCAATAAATATATCAATCGAAAGCATTAGTGATGCACCAATTAAAGACTGCAAATAAATACTTTTTTTGGGTAATGAGTGAATTGATATTTGCGCTGTGGTATAAGTTAGAATGAGCCAGTTTAAGCCAATTATTAGAGGTGTTTCTTTTAATTTAAAGCCTAAACCATTTCCATATTGATAAAAACCAAAAATATGACCAGTTGTTACGCCAATCATTTCAATGGCAAATCCACAAACAAATATTAATAATCCGAATCTAACAATAGTTACGGTTCTATGAGTTTGAAATAATGCTAAAACTATAAAATTAAGCAATAGAAAAAGTGGCGTGAGTTTTAAAAAGTAATTAGGTATCCATATAAATCCTATTAAACCTACTATATATAAGATGGTTAATATTATTTGTACATATATTTTTTTAGCAAATAATAATTCTTGAATTTTTGAGTATGTACTTATTATTTTGGTCATTTATTTAATTATAATCTTTTCTTTAAAATATAACTCGGATGCAACTATTATTTGTTTGTCAACTATTTTTAATACACACGATGAAGGTTTCACTAAAATCTTTTTTTCAATCCCACTAGGCATAACAAAAACCATTTCATTACTCATTGTTTTTGGACCTTCAAACAAAAAAGGAGCAGATAAATAGTCTGCAATTTGAACACTTTTAATTCTAAAATCCTTTCCTAAAACGCTTACTTTTAATTCAAATATTGCATCAGCAACTTTTACCGCAATTTGATTTGTAGTCTGGTTATAGTTAATACTCATTTTTCCATTAATATGGTCAGTATAATTATTAAAGCCAGTTTCAACTGTTACATCAGTACTAAAGTAGGCTGAATCTTTAATTAAGGTTATTTGAGTATTATTTAACTTCCATGTATAATTTCCTTTAATGTATAACACGCTATACTCTGCAGTGCCGCTAATTTCGCCTATTGCAGCCAATAACTTATTTAAAGTTTCTTCATGCAGAACAACTAGTAAATCATTATTTACCTGTGCTTTTGTATTATTAAAAAATAAAACAAAAATCACAAGTATTCTAAACACTTTCATTAATAGATTATCTTTTTTATTTGTCAATAATAATATTTTTCTTGCTTTTAGAATTATATTATCGATGTTAATTTAAATATTAAAGTTGAATGGTTATCTAGCACTACTTTTGCAAAAAATATTTATTTAAATAATTCAACAATTGGCTTACCAACACACCCGCTTGGATATTGAATATTCAAAAATTGAGAAATAGTTGGTGCTATATCTGTTATGTTTATTGCAGTTACATTTTCGTCTTTTTTAATTTTATACCCCCACCAAATAAGCGGCACATGAGTATCATAGCTGTAAGGAGCACCATGTGTTGTGCCTTTTTTATCGTTAAATGATTCAATAACCGAAGGCTCATAAACAACAATAATATCCCCGCTTCTAGTAGGAGAAAATCCATTTTGCACTAAGCTTCTTGGCACATCAGTATATTGGTTTGATAATAAATCACTACTCTTTAATACTTGTCTTACATTTAGCTGTGATGCTAAATATTTGATTGTTAATTCTTCAATTATAGAGTAATTTATTTTTTTTGTTTCGATTAATTTATGGTTAAAAAATACTTGTTCGTTACTAAATGAAAGCAGTAAGCTATCACAAAAATTTTGCTTTAACAATGATTTCAAACCAATAGTTATTTCTTTTTCATCAACAAAAGCTGCATTAATTTTAGAGTCAATTAAATACTGAGGATTTTCAACAGCACCATGGTCAGCAGTTAAAAATAGTAGTACGTTTTCTTTTCCTAAATAACTATCTAAAAAATTAAATAATTCTGCTAAATCTTTATCTAGTTTTATGTAAGTATCTTCAAGTTCTATGCTACTTATTCCAAACCTATGCCCTACATAATCAGTTGATGAGAAGCTAATGGTAAGCATATCAGTTACATTATTCTTACCCATTTCTTCTGCTTTTATTGTGCTAATAGCAAAATCTTTTGTAATAGTATTTCCAAATGGAACTTCTTTTAAGATTCCATAACCTTCATTTAAAAGCTTTAGTGCAGGAAGGTCATGCGGAAAAATTGGTTTCAATTCGCCCTTAAAAGATTCTTCATAATTATTGTCATCACTCAAACACTCTTTATAATCGGATATAGGGTATGAAGTTTCCCATTTTTGAGAAAGGTATTTATCCGATAACTTTTGTTGATTAAATTCAATAACCCAACTAGGTAATGTATTTGCGTAAAAATTACTACTTATCCAATTACCTGTTTTACTACTAAACCAATATGCTGCATTTGCCATGTGGCCTGAAGGTAAAATTGCACCACGGTCCTTTAATGCTATTCCTATTACCTTACTTTTCTTGTTGTTCGAAAGTCGTAATTCATCTCCAACAGTGGTTGTTATACACCTTTGAGGGCTCATTTCTCCCTCTTCCTTCCCTCCTTCTCCAAGGGTTACATAACTTTTATCTTCACAACAATATACATTTTTGCCAGTTTTTCTTTCGAACCAACGATTACTGATAATGCCGTGCATTGCAGGGTAAGTACCAGTATAAATACTCGCATGTCCAGGACCTGTATATGTAGGCACATAGTTATAATTCACATTTCTACAATTGTTACCTTCCTTTAACAACCGTTTAAAACCGTTTTCACCAAATTTACTTTGAAAACGATAAAGGTAGTCAAAACGCATTTGGTCAACTACAATACCAACTACCAATTTTGGTTGCGCGATTGTAATGTTTGTGATTAACATTGCAAATATCAATGCTCTTTTTACACTTAAAATATTCATAATAGTTAAATTCTATCAAGTTGACGTTTTACATCTTTCTGTTTGATGCTTTCTCTTTTATCATAATTTTTCTTGCCTTTTGCAAGACTAATATGAATTTTGGCTAAACCCTTTTCATTTATAAAAAGTCTTATAGGAATAATTGTTAAGCCTTTATCTTTAAGTTTTCCTGAAAGTTTTTTTAACTCCTTTAAATTGAGGAGCAATTTACGGTCACGACGAGGCTCATGATTATTGTAGGTACCTTCTTTGTAATGCTCAATATTCATGTTTCGTATAATCAAATCTGACTTCTCAAATAAGCAATAAGCTTCAGCAATACTTACCTGATTAAGTCTTACCGATTTAATTTCAGTTCCTGTAAGCACTATTCCGGCGGTAAATTCATCTAAAAAAAAATATTCGAAACTTGCTTTACGGTTCTTACTAATCGTAATTTCTTCTTTTTCCTTTGTCATAAACTAGTATAGCACCTTTATATTATCTAAGAAAATATGTTGTTCGGCATCTGATTTTTTTTTACTTGCATAAAAAAATATTTTATAATCAAGTGCATCTGAGTTAAGGCTAACTTCGGGAGACATATCGATATATATTTTTTTCCAAACCAAAACTCCATCTTGATTATATGATGGATTAAAGGTAAATATTTGTTGTTGTATTTTCCGTGAAGATGTATAGGATACAATACCAAATAAAAATTGATTTTTACATTTATAGTCCAATTCTAAATATACAGGTTTGCCTGCAATTGGCAATTTAAAACGCGATTTACTCGCAATTGAACATACAGTATCATTACCTACTAAACTTATTTCACCGCTATTTGCACCTTCAAAAATTTCATTCATTCCTAAATTTGCCCTTATAATGTTTACTCCTTTACCTTCTTCAAGTTTTTCTAATTTTGCCGCATTACTCTCGAAAAATTCATTGAACGCAACATTTATAAAATCGAAATATTTTGTATTGGGTATCACCTTAATTGTTTGCCCCTTTTCTAGATTATAATTAGCTGTATAGGTTTCATAAAATGGATAAGATACTCTTGTATTCGTTATTCCGTTTTGCTTTATTCCTGGCCTTAGTTCAATCTTCACGTTTCCTGTTTTCAATACTGGTATTTTAGCTGGTAGAACATAAACTCCTAAAAAAATATTATCAGCATATACCCAAACATTTTCAATTTTATGCGATTTACTTCCAGAGGTATCTATTAGTAAATTCGATTCATAACTAAATGAATCTATTTGAATATATGCTGGTATTTGAGCTTCAGGAATTAATTTCTTACACGAAGAAATCACCAATACAAAGGCGCAAATATTTAGTAGATTGAATGTATTTTTAGCTGATATTTTCAATTCATTTTTATTTATTCGACATTATTTTTTGAACGTATTTTCCAATAATATCAAATTCCAGATTTACTAAAGTATCCACTTTTATTTTTTTAAAATTAGTATGTTCGTAAGTATAAGGAATTATTGCTACAGAAAATTTATTGTCGAAACAATCTACAACTGTCAAGCTAACACCATTAATGCAAATAGAACCTTTATCGACAATTAAATTAGAAAATTTTTCTTCATTAGGAAATTCAAAACTAAAAACCCAACTACCATTTTTATCTTCAACCTTCTTACATTTCCCAACCAAATCAACATGACCCTGAACAATATGACCATCTAATCTAGAATTCATAATCATGCAACGTTCCAAATTTATATAGTCATTTACCTTCCAATCTATGAGGTTTGTTTTTTGTAAGGTTTCGTCTATTGCCGTTACAACATGAGTTTTATCAAACAAGTTTATAACAGTTAAACATACTCCACTATGAGAAACACTTTGGTCAATTTTCAAATCTTTCGAGATTTCTGATTCAATGTAATAATGAATATTTGAATTTTCTTTTTTAATATCAACTATCTTACCCAAACATTCTATAATACCTGTAAACATATAGCTATTTTCTATTTAATTCAAAAAAACGAAATTGAGTTGTATCTGGAGAATATATTTGTTTAAAAGACATGTTATAGTAACCGTTTGAAAAGGTTAAGTCTCTTATGATATCAGTCCTAAGAGTGTTGGTTGCTGAATCTGTCAATGTTATGAATCCTTGCAATTTTCCTTTATTATCGACCGATTGTAAATTGATTGAACAGTTTGAAAAAGTATTTCTAGCCTTATAAAAAACATATTGAGAAAAGTTATTTATATTAGGTGAAGCACTAAATGTAAAATCAGTATTAATTGTAAAATTTAATTTGAATCCCGGATTTAATTCGTCTTCATTCTCATATGAGCCAATTACCTTACTTTTTAAATAATTAAAACTTGGGTAAACTACTGTCAATAATTCAACGGTTGTTGCATTACTATTGCCTTTAGTTGCAAAAGTAAAATTAGCAGAAATTGTATAGCTGCCTGGCTTGGTTGGTTTCCATTTCATTAATTCAGTATCAGAAAATTGAATATTTTGCGACTGTTGATTATTATCCTTTACACTCCAATTAACATTTTCTGGTTTAATCTTATCTCCTTTATAGTATGCATCAATTAATAATTTATATTCTAAAACCTCGTCAGTATTTACAACTGAATTTATCAATTCTATTGATTTACTATTTAGCACAAATCCTTTTTGGCAGGATATTATTGTTACTAAAGTTGTAATTAAAATAAAAACTTTACGCATTGCTAATTATCTTTTCTTGAATCGTCTTTTGAGATTTTCATAATAAATCCTTTCAGCACGCGGTTCACTATTCCTGTAAGTCTTATTTCTTTAACAGTGCAAACATAATAGAAAACGCCATCATCACAATCCTTTTTGGTTTTAATATTGTTACCATCCCAAGCAATTTTCGGATTTGTAGTTTCGTAAACTAAATTGCCCCACCTGTCATAAATGAACATTTCAACCCCACTAATAAACTTATATGGAAATGCATTAAATAATTCATTTACTCCATCAGCATTTGGAGAAAATACATTTGGTAAAAGATATACTGGGCAATTATCAACACAAACGGTATCGGAAAAAACACTTTCATTATTAAATGAGTCAACAGCCGTTATTGTATAGCAGCCAGCAATGCTAAGACCATCGAGTGTGTCAATTAAACTTATGGTAGTAGGTTCAATGATGGAATCAATTAGGTTCATCTTGCCATCTAATAGTGGTGTGTAGTAAATTCTATATTTTACTACATCATCAGCACAAGTCAAATTTGGATTGTTCCAAGAAAGAGTATTCTTTATGTTTTCGCAATCAGGAATAACGGATAAATTTGGGGCACATGGAGCTGTTGTATCCTTAGGAACTGCGCAAACAACTTGACTCATATTATATAAGGGTTTTGTAATTGTTGGATCAGAATATTGCCCTATACTTAAAACTCTATAGCAATATGTTTTACCATTTATCAAACCAATGTCTTTAAATGAATTTGAGTTTGTTTTAGCAATAAAATTATAAGTCCCAACATTAGTTTGCGACTCTCTATACACATAAAAAGAATCATTGGTCCAAGGAACGTCATAATTAAAATTTAGGGTAATACTATTGTCACTTGCTGTTGCTTCAATTCTAAGAGTACTTGCGCTGTTCGATTTGCCAATTTTCTTCCGACCGTTTATGGTATAAAACTCTATCTTATATAAATACTGTATATCCTTTGTGTTTAAATCAGTATCAAGAACATATGTTGTATCATTTATTCCATTTGTAAGCGAATCCTGTAGCGTAAATATATTGTCAGAAGCATTGGCACGCCATATCAAGTACTTATATGGTGGAGGAAATAATATAGAATCAAACTCAGTTGGTTTTGTCCATCTCACCGTATCTTTACCTGTTGTTAAACTAGTTTCATATATGCTTACATTTGTAATAATAGGTGCATCTCTTTTAAGCATTGCACATTTTTGGTTAGAAGCCTTACTCTCTGCATCATCGGCAAAAAAGGCAAAAATTCTATAACTGTATTCTTGTCCATAAAGCAGTCCACTACCGTTGTTGTCGTCAGTATAAGTAAGTGTATTTATATCAGTAATAGTAGCAATTAAAGTATAGCCAAGGCCTTGAGGTATTCCCGTTTCACAATATTCTAAATTTGAATTTTGGCACCCTACTTTTCTAAATATTTTATAGCCAATTGCATTGCTACATGGATATGCTAACCAATCTAATTTTATAGTACTCCCAAGAGGATTTGCTGCTGTTAAAACAGGTGCAGGGCCAATAACTGATATATTTATTGTTTTAGTATCTGATAATTTATTCACTGCATAGTCATCAGTAACTTTAAATGATACATTATAAGGTATCTTTCTAACATGGCTACAGTTTGTTTGCCATGAAAATGGGGATGAAACTGAAGATGCACCTCCAACACTCGTAAATTGTGCTGGACTATTAGCCAATAAAAATGGACCGCCTGTAGCTTCTAAAGTTACATTATTAATGGTTGACACTCCATTTTGACCAACAAAAATTACATCATATGCCTCAATGAGCATATTTAGATTTGTACCAGCAACTATGCAAGTATCATTCGCCTCAACTACAGGAGGATTATTTTGACATCCCCCAACTACTGTCACTTGCATATCGCGTTCAACAGTACCAATAAGCTGCCCATTGCGCCATTCTTCAATTAATATAGCAAAGTTATATTCTCCCAAACCCCCAACTATTCCTCCGCATTGTGCGGGTGTGTCAGAACCAGGACACTCCCATGTTAAGTCACCTGTATATGGATTTATTTCAACACCACTAGGCAATGTGTAGCAAGGTATAACCACTCCACCTTCTTGAAATGGCTTTATTAACTTATATGCCAAACTATCACCATCAGGGTCATATGCACCAGGGTTATGTATAAATTTTTTACATTGACAAGCATTATCTATTGGAGGATTAAGCAGAACTGGAGAAGAATTGCAACCTATAAATGGATTGATTGATAAGGTAGATACTATAAAAAAAGGTATGTTAACTGAATTTGGAGAAATGTTTACAATTGCTGCATTTCGATTCGGATCCTCTAGCATAATGCGACAACTTAAGATAGAACCACTAAATGTATGTTCACCTTCATATATATTTTTTTTTACATTATTTCCAATATTCTCTCCCATTTTTGCAGGGTTCTGACAACTTCCTGCAAGCCCATTTACTCGGTAAAAAACAGCGCTATCATTAAAACCGCAAAAATAGACTGTAAGTTCACAACGGTCGGCTGCGCTGCTTACCTCAGTATAGGTAGTTAATGTAAAATAATATTTATATGGATTTAATGAATCGCATTTATATGTAATTTCACCAGCTCTGTTATGAGTAGCAAAAATACTTGGAATAAATACAAGTAATATAATTGCAATAATGACGGAAACTTTCATTAAGTTTTGTTTCAAAGGTTCAGTACGCTAAAGTATAACATATTTCTAAACTCTAATAAATATTCATTTTTTTAACTATTTTTTTAGGTTATTAATCCACAAGCTAAAAATTAAAATGGACATTAAAATAAGTTATCAATAATTTTGTATCAAAATTACCAAGGTGAATAACTAATATTAACGAACAATTAACTAATATTTGAATCGAAATATTATTTTTGCCAATCTTCAAAATTTTCGATGGCAATAGACAAAAGAATTGACCTAAAAAACATACCTAAGCATGTAGCCATAATAATGGATGGCAATGGAAGATGGGCTAAAAAGAATGGAGAGGAAAGGATTTTTGGGCACCAAAATGGTGTAAAGTCAGTCAAAGAATCAACAGAGGCAGCTGCAGAATTAGGTGTTAAATACATTACATTATATGCTTTTTCAACTGAGAATTGGAGTAGGCCAAAAGAAGAAGTAGATGCATTGATGTCTTTGTTAGTTCATACCATTCATTCAGAAACTGAATCACTCAATAAAAACAATATTAAGTTGCATGCTATAGGAAACTTAAAAAGCTTGCCTCCTGATTGTTACAGAGAATTAAACGAAGCAATTGAGAATACAAAAAACAACACCCACCTTAATTTAGTGCTTGCTTTAAGTTATAGCAGTAGATGGGAAATCACTAATGCCATTAAAAATATTTCAATTGATATTAAAGATAATAAATTAGAAGTTGAAGACATTGATGATAAATTAATAAGTAGTTATTTAACAACAAAAAATATTCCCGATCCTGAATTGTTGATTAGAACATCCGGAGAGCAAAGAATAAGCAATTTTCTTCTTTGGCAACTTGCTTACAGTGAGTTATATTTTACTGATAAACTTTGGCCAGAATTTACTAAACAAGATTTTTTCGACGCAATAGTAGATTATCAGCAACGCGAAAGAAGATTTGGCAAGACAAGCGAACAAATTACCCAACCTTAAATATATTTTGAAGAACATTTTTATAAAAGCATTTGCATTAATTTTAACATTATTCTATAATAGTTATACTGCAAAATCACAAGTAATACTTGGGTCAAATGATTTAGCTATTGATTATGCTAATCCAAAGGAATATGAACTTGGAGGTATTACTATTGAAGGAACTAGTTTTCTTGATAAAACAATGTTGATTGAATCGACAGGGTTAGTGGTTGGAGAAAGTATTGCTATTCCAGGTCAAAAAGTATCTCGTGCATTGCAAATACTCTGGGAAATGAATCTTTTTGCTGATGTAAAACTTTATGCAACAAAAATTCAAAACAAGCAAATATTTTTACGAATTGATGTTGAAGAAAGACCAAGATTGGCAAGGTTTACCTTCACTGGTTTACGTCGTTCAGAAACTGATGACATCAGAGATAAAATAAGATTAAATGTTGGAAAAATTGTTACAGAAAACCTAGTAATTAATTCAGAAAATATTATTCGAAATCACTTTATTGATAAAGGATTTTTCGATTGTAAGGTTAATATTACTCAAGAGAAAGATCCTAAATCAGTAAATGGTGTTGTACTTTACATCAACGTTAAAAAGAACAAAAAAGTCAGAATTAAAGAAATTCAATTTGTTGGTGTAAACCAAATGAAAAAAGGCAAATTGAAACGCGCAATGAAAGAAACCAAGGAGTTTAAGTGGTGGAACATCTTTAAGCAATCAAAATACATTGACGAAAATTTAGAGAAAGATAAAATAAGTATCATCACTAAGTATAACAACAAAGGTTTTAGAGATGCCATAATATTAGGCGACAGTATTTACAGAGTTGATAAACGATATGTAAAACTTGTAATTAAAGTTGATGAAGGGAAAAAGTTCTACTTTAGAAATATTACTTGGGTAGGTAATACGAAACATGGTAACAAGGAGTTAAGCGATAGGTTAGGAATTAAACGTGGCGATATTTTTAATCAATCACTGCTTGACCAAAGACTGCAAATGAGTCAAGATAGTCGGGACATATCCTCTCTTTATATGGATGATGGATACCTTTTTTTTCAGGTAAATCCTGTTGAAGTACTAGTAGATAATGATTCTATTGACTTTGAAATGAGAATTTACGAAGGAAAACAAGCAACAATTAACAGAATAATTTTAAAAGGAAATACTAAAACTAATGACCGTGTTGTATTGCGTGAAATAAGAACAAAGCCAGGTCAGTTGTTTAGTCGTCAAGATATTGTTAGAACGCAGCGTGAGTTAGCACAACTAAGATATTTTGATGAGCAAAAATTAGGTGTTAACCCAAAACCAAACCCACAAGATGGCACTGTTGACATAGAATATACTGTAGAAGAAAAACCTTCTGACCAGGTACAATTGCAGGCAGGCTGGGGTAACCGTTCAATTATTGGCACTTTAGGTTTAACCTTTAATAATTTTTCAACGAGAAATTTTTTTAAAAAGGATGCTTGGAAACCTTTGCCTGCCGGCGATGGGCAAACACTTGCATTAAGTGCTCAATCATCAGGATTTCAATATCAATATTATTCAGCAAATTTTGTTGAACCTTGGCTTGGTGGCAAAAAACCAAATGCTTTAAGTATTTCAATGTCACATTTAAAAAGAAGTAATGGTATAACATTCGTTAAAAACTCAGACCCTTTAGCCTCTTACTTTACAATTACAGGATTAACTTTTGGTTTAGGAAAAAGGCTAAAAAAACCAGATGATTATTTTCAACTATATCAAGAAATAACCTTTCAACAATATTTCTTAAAAAACTTTTCAGGTGTTTTTGATTTCTCTTATGGAAAGGCAAATGAAATTAACTACAAATTTGTTTTATCGCGTTCTTCAAACGATGCCCCAATATACCCGCGTTCTGGTTCTAATTTAACGGCAACAGCTATTTTTACTCCACCCTATTCATTATTTCGTGAAGCATCGGAAAATAGCATCAACTATTATAAGGATATCAGAGAAGGTGGATCATCGGGTACCAAATGGGTAGAATATTATAAGTGGAAATTTTCTTCCGCTTGGTATACTGAATTATTTCCAAAATTTGTTTTGGCTGCTAAATTTGGGATTGGTTATTTAGGCCGATATAGCAGTAAAATGGGGTATTCACCATTTCAAAGATTTGTACTTGGAGGAAATGCATTAGGAAATTTCAATTTTGGAGGTAATGAGTTAATTGCTTTACGCGGATATAATGACCAGCAAGTGTCAAATGTTGGTGGCGATATTGCGATTAGTAAGTATTCTTTAGAATTTAGATATCCATTTTCATTGAATCCTTCAGCAACAATTTATGGTCTAGCTTTTACTGAAGGAGGATATACTTATGCAAGTAGACGAGAATTTAATCCATTTGTAGTTGCAAAATCAGCAGGAGTTGGAATAAGAGTTTTCTTACCTATGTTTGGACTACTGGGTCTTGATTATGGCTGGCCTATAGACCCCTACATGCAAAAACCAGACAATAGGGGAACACCTAGAGTTCCGCCAATTAAAGGCCAATTACATTTTACAATTGGAGCTAATATTGGCGATTTATAATATTTAAATACTTTGGCACGCTTTTTTCTAAAGGTCCAATCGTTCTTTAAATTAAATGATAAAAAAATATCCTAAATAGAAATATAAATTATAAGCTTTAAAACATAGAATGTGAACATTAAAAAATATAACCATGAATAAAAAAATTTTAATTACAACAGTAGCAGCTATTACAATAAGTTTAGGTGCAATAGCTCAAAAATATGCATTCGTTGATACAGAATATATTTTAGCTAATATTCCAGAATATAAATCAGCTCAAAGTCAAGTTGATAATATTTCAGTTTCATGGCAAAAGGAAATTGAAGCTAAATATGCCGAGATAGATAAAATGTATAAAGCTTTTCAAGCTGAAAGTATTTTACTTACGGAAGACATGAAGAAGAAACGTGAGAACGAAATTATTACTAAAGAAAAGGAAGCAAAAGATCTTCAAAAACAACGTTTTGGTGTAGATGGAGATTTATACAAAAAACGTCAAGAATTAGTAAAGCCAGTTCAAGATAAAATTTATAATGCAATAAAGGCATTAGCAGTTAAAGGAACTTACGCTGTAATTTTCGACAAATCAAGTGATTTAAGTATGCTTTATACAAATCCAAAATTTGATAAAAGCGATGAAATTTTATTAAGCATGGGTTATAAAAAAGGCAAAAGAGAAGATGACGCCAAACCTTCGGGTAATACTGGAGGAGGATCAGGAGGAAATGAAAAGCCAGGCGGTGGAAAATAAAATAAAAAAAAGTCTTGATAATTTCAAGACTTTTTTTTTGCTAAATATGCTTCTTTAATTATATCAAAACTTTTAAAATATTTATTAGGTTTGGCATTCAATAAACTTCATATAAGGTATGCAATCAAAATTAGATTTACTTGAATCAAAAATAAATGAAGCTCATTTAGGTGGTGGACAAGTAAGAATAGATTCTCAACATAAAAAAGGCAAATTAACTGCAAGAGAAAGACTTCACTTTTTACTAGATGAAGGCTCTTTTGAAGAAATAGGAATGTTTGTAACACATAGAAGTGTAGAGTTTGGCTTAGAACGTGAAAAGTATTTAGGAGACGGTGTAGTTACTGGATACGGTAAAATTGATGGTAGATTAGTTTACGTTTTTGCACAAGACTTTACAGTATTTGGTGGCTCACTTTCCGAAACACATGCACAAAAAATATGCAGAATAATGGACTTAGCCATGCAAAATGGTGCTCCTGTTATTGGTTTAAATGATAGTGGTGGAGCGCGAATACAAGAAGGTGTTGCATCATTAGGTGGATATGCTGATATTTTTTATAGAAACACATTGGCAAGTGGCGTAATACCGCAGTTGTCAGCAATAATGGGCCCTTGTGCAGGTGGTGCAGTTTATTCGCCAGCCATTACTGACTTTATTTTAATGGTTGAAAATACTTCATATATGTTCGTAACTGGACCTAACGTGGTTAAGACCGTTACCCATGAAGAGGTTACTTCTGAAGAATTAGGAGGTGCTTCTACTCATTCTACAAAAAGTGGTGTAACCCATTTTTCTTGTGCTAATGGTATTGAGTGCATTCAAACGGTAAAGAGGTTATTAAGCTATATGCCTCAAAACTGCGAAGAGGATGCGCCCTCTATTCTTTATGAGAGTGATGGCAATGAGAAGAGAGAACAATTGAATAATATCATTCCTGAAAATCCAAATCAACCATATGATATTAGAGAAGTTATTGATGGTGTAACTGATGGAAATAGCTTTTGTGAAGTACATAAAAATTTTGCAGAAAATATAGTTGTTGGCTTTGCAAGGCTTGCTGGCAGAAGTATTGGTATTGTTGCAAATCAACCGGCATTTTTAGCTGGTGTATTAGATAATAACTCATCAACTAAAGCAGCACGATTTGTACGATTTTGCGACTCATTTAATATACCATTATTAGTTTTTGAAGATGTTCCCGGTTTTTTACCCGGTACAGACCAAGAGTGGAATGCTATTATTACAAATGGAGCTAAATTGCTCTATGCTTTCTGCGAAGCAACTGTTCCTAGAATAACAGTAATTACTCGCAAAGCATACGGTGGTGCTTATGATGTAATGAATAGTAAACATATTGGTGCCGATATGAATTATGCTTGGCCTACGGCTGAAATTGCTGTAATGGGAGCAAAAGGTGCTGCTGAAATTATATTTAAAAATGAAATACAAAAAGCTGCTGACCCTGAAGCTAAATTAAAAGAAAAAGAACAAGAGTATCTTGCACATTTTGCAAATCCTTATCGTGCTGCGGAGCGCGGCTTTATTGATGAAGTAATTAAACCAGAAGATACGCGCGATAAACTTATTAAAGCATTTAAGATGTTAGAAAACAAGGTAGCAAAATTACCAAAGAAAAAGCATGGAAATATTCCGTTGTAATTAATTTTGTTTACACCATAAACAGTAACATCTAATACTAAATTAGATTACCAATATAAATATTATAACTAAAAATTATTTTTAAAATGCGTCAAACAGCACTTAACCGACTCATTTTATTGATAACAATCATTTATGCAATTGATTGTAACTTTAGTATTAATAGAACTTGTAGTAACTCTTTTACCTGGGATTCTTTCGGCTACTATGCCTATCTACCAGCAACTTTTATTCAGAAAGATATTAGTATAAAAGATTTAAATACAATCAAAAACATCAATGAAAAATATAGTTTAAGCGAAAGTTTATACCAGTTTAATTCATTACCTAATGGCAATCATCCTATCAGATATACTTGTGGTATTGCTTTATTGTCTGCTCCTTTTTTTATTGGTTCACATCTCTTTGCAATTGCTTTCAAATATCCATTAGATGGATATTCATATCCTTATCAATTCGGATTTAACCTTTCCAACTTATTTTGGTTTATCATAGGGATTATTTTCTTTAATAAATTATTAAAAAAAATATTTTCGATTTCTACAACCAACCTAATTTTAATAACTGTAATAATTGGTACAAACTTTTTACATTCAACCACTAAATCATTCGGCAGTACTCATCTTTTTGAATTTACTTTCTTTAGTATATTAATTACTCGGATTATTGAATACTACAAAAATCCAAACTCGAAAAACGCAGTATTAGTCGGATTATGCCTCGGAATTATTACAGTTATAAGACCAGTAAATTTATTCGCTTTTATCATCTTTTTATTTTGGGATATAAATCCAATTAATTTAAAAGAGATTGCCAGCCGATTCAAATTTTTCAGCTCAAAATATAGGTCAATAATTTTAATTGTTTTGAGCTTATTGATTGCGATTTTGCCTCAAATAATATATTGGAAATATGTTACAGAGCAATTCCTCTATCAAGGTTATGATAATCCAGGTGAAGGATTGGATTTGCTTAATCCACACACCTTCAATTTCTTATTTAGTTTTAGAAAAGGATGGCTTCTTTACTCACCTCTTATGTTATTTTCTATAGTAGGTATTTATTATATGAAAAAAGAAAATTGGAAAACAACAAATACCCTCATCTTATTTATTCTCATAAATACTTATCTATTATCATCTTGGACTTGTTGGTGGTATGCCGCAAGCTATGGACAGAGAACAATGGTTGATACTTATCCTATTCTTGCTATCCCATTAGGATTTTTTATTCAAAATATACAACGTTCAAATTTATTTAAAAAGTTTTTATTTTATTCTATTGGATTCATATTAGTTTCATGGAATGTTTTTAGAATGTGGCAATTCGATAATGCGATACTACACTTCGATAGTGAAACGAAACCACATTTTATTAATAATTTATTCTCTATTAAACATCAAAATGATGATAGTTTACTTCTAATTCCAAGAGGTGCTAAATACATTAATACAATTAATAGAAGTAAGAAATATACAAAAAAAAGGATTTATCAAAACAGCTTCGATTTTACTGATATGTATTTTAGTATTGGTTTGTTAAGCGAAAATAAAAGAAGTTACTTTAAAATAGATAGTGTTGCAGAATTCACAAACCCAATAAAAATTCCCTATTCTGAATTAACGAATAAAACACATTCATATGTTAAAATATCCTTTGACTGTCAATTCAAAAACGAATTCAATAAGAATAATTTTTCACTTGTTGAACACTTTGAACATGATGAAAAAGCTTATTATTACTTCAATAGAGAATTAAATTCAATCAATAATTTCGATAGTACTTCTAAAAAATGGAATCATTATGAATTTTATATTTTAACGCCAGAAGTTAGAGATATCAATGATAATTTTGTAACCTATTTTTGGAATCATGGACACAATGAAATACTCATTGATAATTTAATAATTGAAAGTTTTGAACCAATTTTTGACCCTAAATAAATTGAGAATTCTACTTACATGCTATATAATAATAATAAGCCTAAGTAAGGTTTTTTCGCAAAACAGCGACAGTTCATTTTATAGAAGTCCAATTGATTATCCAATAAGCCTGAGCGGCAATTTCGGCGAGTTACGCAATAATCATTTTCATAGTGGTATTGATATTAGAACTGGTGGCGAAGAAGGCAAAATAATTTACGCCGTTGCCGATGGTTATGTATCACGAATAAAAGTTTCGGCATTTGGTTATGGCAATGCCTTGTATATAACCCATAAAAATGGACAAGTAAGTGTTTACGGACATTTAAAATCGTACAGTAATAAAATTACTTCATTCATAAGGGCTGAACAATATAAGATAGAATCATTTGAGATTGATTTATTTCCGAACAAATTAGATTTGCCAATTATCAAAGGAGACACAATAGCTTTATCAGGAAATACCGGAGGTTCTGAAGCTCCGCATTTACATTTCGAAATTAGAGATGATAAAACTGAATGGACAAAAAACCCGCTTTTAAATGGGTTTTCTGTTCCAGATACCGTAAAGCCAGAGATATATAAGATTGCAATTTACCCCTTAAATAGTAATTCATTAGTAGAAAATGAAAATGAAAGAAAAATATTTGATGTAAAAGTTGATAGAGGCAATTTGAGTATGGCAAACCAAAACCCTATTGATGTTTCTGGCAACATTGGTTTTGCAATTGAAACTAATGATGAAGAAAATGACAATGCGGGTAAAAATGGGACTTACTCAATACAATTATTTATTGATAATATTCTACAGTATCAATATAAAATAAACTCTTTTGCTTTTGACCAAACAAGGAATATTAATGCCCATATAGATTATCAGTTTAAAAATAAATTTGGCATCAAATTGCAGAAATGTTTTGTAGAACCAAATAATAAATTCCCATGTTACCAAACGAATAAAACAAGAGGCATTTTCAATTTCAGTGATGATAGTATACATTTAATAAAAATAGTGGTTGAAGATGTCCATAACAATTCAAACACTTTACTTTTTATAGTGCAAAGCCATGAGTACTCAATTTCAAAAAAAGAAAAATTAATAAAGGCCTCTCAAGATTTTTTCTATTATAACATTGATAATAATTTTAATAGGGATGGTATTTATGTTCATGTTCCTAAAGGTGCTATTCAAAACGACATTAATTTCGAGTATAATATAGAATCGAATACAAAATATTATTCTCCAATTTATAAAGTTCATCGAGAAGATGAAGGACTTTTAATACCATACAATTTAAAGATAAAAGTTCAAAAAAAAATTACAAAAAAATTACAACCTTATCTGCTTATTGCCTCAATCAATGCAAATGGAAGTATTTCTGCTGAAGGAGGAAAATTTAATGAAACTACTAATATGGTAGAGTCAAATTTGAAAAGCTTTGGATACTTTACAATTGCCATCGATACAATTAAACCTACTATAAGTAAAGTAGTTATTGATAAAATTAATGCGAAAACAAGAAATATCATTGTTAAGGTTTCTGATAATCTTTCAGGAATAAAGTCATATCGTGGAAGCATTGACAATAAGTGGATTTTAATGGAATACGACTATAAGAACGGTATGCTCATATATACATTTGAAGATAATTACAACGATGAACTTCCTCATGAATTTAAACTTACCGTAATTGACCAAAAAGGTAATTCAAATAGCATACAAAAAACATTTTAATTATTTTTTTGATTCTCCTCAATAATAATACATTTGTGCACGCATAAAGGTTTATTGTTATTCACAATAATTAAAAGGGAATGCAGTGTAAGTCTGCAACAGTTCCCGCTGCTGTAAGTAATTGAGGTTATTATTAACCGTTTGTTTTTTTTTTCTTGCCACTGTGTTGTAACCAGCATGGGAAGGCCGAAACAAATTCCGAAATAGATAAGGATAGATTACAAGTCAGAAGACCTGCCTAAATGTTTAAAATTCGCCACTTTCGGGAAGAAAAGTAAAGAATTGAATTGTATTTTTAACACCAATAAAGGTGTTCAATTTATTTTTTCATTCATTCGTTTCATCATTAAAGTGGCCTTATAAAAAGGCATGAGGATTATTTTTGTATGTTTCATTGTTTTGCTCTTTACTCAAAAAAACACTTTGGGTTTTGATACCTTGCATATAAAAAGCATCTCTATTTATGCTGGTCATAATTATATTACAACCAAACAAGAAAGCCTTGATAGCCTCTCCAAAATAAGTTTTCACTTTAGTACCTTGTCAGATGTTTTAGCCCAAACAAGTGCAATGACAATTAAATCGTACGGGCCGGGACTTACCTCCTCTCCTAGCCTACGAGGAGGCAATGCGCAACAAACAATGGTTTTATGGCATGGACTAAACATACAGAACAATATGTTGGGTCAAATTGATTTGTCGAGCATACCATTTGGACTATTTACAAGCTCAACAGTTGATTACACAAGCCATTCGAGTGCTTCGAATAATGCAACATCTGGTAGCATTGTATTAAAAGATGAAAGTTCTAAAATAAAAAACAATATTGAATTTGGAACATCTGTAAGTACCTTAAATGGCATTAATAATTTATTAAAGCTCAACTTCGTGAACGGAAAGTTGTATTCTAACTTTAAAGTATACCATCTGTTTTCAGAAAACAATTACAACTATAGAAATTATGTTATTGAAGGCAAGCCTGTTGAGAAGATGAGATTTGCAAGGCAAAAAATGCTCGTGCTCATGCAGGAAAATAACTTACAGATTTCAAATAAAAGCTCGTTAGAAACTGGTGTTTGGTATACAAAAAGAGAAAGAAACGTCCCCCCAAGCATTTTGCAAAATGTATCAAGTGCGCTGCAAACAGACCAATCATTTAAAGCAATTATTTCAACTAAAAACCAACTTCAAAATTCAACATTACAATTCAGACTTGCATACCAAAACGATATTTTAAATTATTCTGATACTGGAATTACTGGAGTAAATAAGTGGTATGGCTATATTATAGAGAGTGAATGGCTGAAAAAAATCAACACCAAAAACGAAGTCAATCTCATTTATAATCTATCTAGTTTTAAAGGAAATTCTAATTCTTTTCTTGTAAATAACATCATACAAAGTAGACAGAACTTAAGCCTAAATTATTTGTATACCAGCCACAAAGAGTTTAGCATTATTGCCAATGCCAGTATTTTGCAAATCAATTTAAAAAATATATTACCACAAGGAAAGCTTCAATTTCACAAGACATTCCAACTTGCTCACGCATATAAATTCACTTCTAATGTTGCAATATTCAATGCCTATCGTTACCCAACTCTGAATGATTTATTTTGGAATCCTGGCGGAAACCAAAACTTATTACCCGAAAAAAGCATCTGCCAAGAACTTAATTTTATGCTCGAAAAGAATGACTTTAAGGCTGAGGTTTCTGTATTTAATAAAAATGTTTCGAACTGGATAATATGGTTGCCAACCAACGGATATTGGAGTCCTGAAAATATTGCGGAGGTATGGAGCAGAGGTATGGAAAGCTCTATTACTTATTTAAAAAAATTCGAGAAACTAAGCTTGAAAATAAACATCAATTACGCCTATGTGCTCTCAACAAATAATAAAACAAATGCGGTGCAAGATGCCAACATTAATAAGCAACTCATTTATGTGCCATTATACAAATCAAATATAATGGCTTCCTTATATTACAAAAAAGGATTTATTACCTGCAACCAGCAGTACGTTGGATATAGATTTACAAGTGCCGACAATTCAAGTTTCTTAAACCCATATTGGATTACCAACCTCATGTTTGGCTATGGCATAGAATTAAGAAAAACAAAAATTGAACTTACTGTTAATGTAAATAATTTATTTAACACAGAATATGAATCAATTGCTTACAGACCAATGCCCTTGAGGTTTATGGAAACAGGAATTAATATCAAACTATAATTAATAACAATTAAAATTAAACTTTATGATTAAAAAAATTACTACTGCTGTATTGACTATAGTTTTATTACTTGTTACAAAACTAACAACTGCACAAGTTGTAGAATCAAACTTTGAAATGCTAACTGTTCCTAGTGTTGGCTATTGGAATGGCTCATCAAATCCAGACATGAATACCGGATTTTACAATGGTTCTTGCTATTTTAATTGCTATTATAACAGCAATTTCGGAGGCTATTGGGAAAATGGTTTTGCATATACAAATACGGTTGATACAACTACACAGTCATTTCTAAATCTTTACGGATGTGCTGCTGGTAAAGGATATGCCGGAAGTAATAATTACATCATGGCACAACAAAATTCAGTAGTGAATCTTATTCCTATCAATGCTCCGCATACTAAAAATGTAGAAGGATTTTATGTTACCAACTCATACTATTCTTATTCGAGCATGAAGTTTGGCGATTCTTTCGACACCCCATTTGGCGATAGTACTGGTAACAGACCTGACTTTTTTAGATTGGTCATCAGAGGATATTTAAACGGCACTTTTAAAAATGACTCAGTTGTATTTTACTTGGCTGATTTCAGATTCATAAACAATGCACAAGATTATATTATTAAAAATTGGACATGGGTAAATTGCCAAAGCTTAGGAAATGTTGATAGTGTGAATTTTAGAATGGAATCCTCACGCGTGGGACAATTCGGAATAAACACCCCATTGTTTTTTGCTATTGACAACTTCACCACAAATTATTACAATACAAGTTCAGTTGCTGAGCTTTCTAATTATGAAGTGTCTGTTCTACCTAATCCTGCAAAGGACCAACTAAGTATTAAATCAGATAATATTCATATTGCTTCAGTAAAAATTTTTACCATTGAAGGTAAACAAATTATAGACAATAAACTTTTTAATACTGCTGAACCTCTTGACATTACTGCACTGTCAGCGGGAATTTATTTTATTGAAATACAATCAGATGATGCACTAAGAACCAGAAAATTTATAAAAGATTAATGAATAAGTACGAACAAGAAGTTTGCCCTTGTTGCAAAAAGAGTTTTGATTGTAAGGTATATGACGTGACCAATTGCCATTGCAGTAAAATTGTTTTAAATGAAAAAGCAAGTACTTATATTGCACTTACTTTCGATTCATGTTTGTGCAACAGCTGTTTAGTTAAAATAAATGATGAATTTATAACGAAGAATACAAATGATTGATTTGATGATGAAGCTGATAATTTTTAGTAATAATGTATACCATAAATGTTGCTTGACATTCATTTTTGCATTATTGATAACATCTATTAGCACTGCACAATTTGCGCCTGCTGCTGGACAAATTGGAAGTTCTGCTATTTATAAGGATAGTTCAATTATTGTAAATTGGGCAAAATCGGCAACTATAACAAGAGGATTTCAAGACATATCAAATACTTCTTTAGGTGAAACTTTTATTGGTGATTCTTCTTCTGTTATTGGAATGGCCGACATAAATAATGTAATTAGTTTGGGTGATGGAGGATCTGTTATTTGCCAATTTCAGTATCCAATAATTAACGGAATTGGATATGACTTTGCAGTTTTCGAAAACAGTTTTCAAGATGATTTTTTAGAGTTGGCATTTGTTGAAGTAAGTAGCGATGGATTATATTATAATCGGTTTCCAGCTATTTCATTTACAGATACTACTGAACAAATTGGTAGCTTTGATTTAATTAACCCATCAAAATTAAATAATCTTGCTGGCAAATATAGAGGCGGCTATGGAGTACCTTTCGATTTACAAGAACTCATTAGCGATACCAACTTAAATCTCAATAATATAACCCATGTAAGAGTGGTTGATGTGGTAGGCTCAATAAATAATTTGTATGCAAACTATGACAGTGAGCAAAGAAAAATAAATGACCCTTGGCCTACACCTTTTTCCAGTGGTGGCTTCGACCTTGATGCCATTGCTGTAATACACCAAGACAATAGTTCGGGAATTGTATTTAATTCTTACAAAAAAAATGGCATTTCAGTTTTTCCAAATCCAGCAAGTGATTATATCCAACTCAACATATTGCAACATAATAATCGCATCATTAAGATTTATACTTTAGAGGGAAGCTTGGTAAAAGAATTCAGCAATGCAGGTAATTCATACAATATTTCTTTTTTAGATAAAGGCATTTACATGCTGAAAATTGAATCTGGAAATGAAATAGAAAACATTAAGCTAGTTAAGAATTAGAATTATAAAAAAATTAGTTACACCAAAAAAAGTATATTCCTTTACTTTTTTAGAACCTTTTATAAACTCATTTATACCTTAATGTTCAAATTATTTATTAAGTAAAAAAATGTAATTTTATTTACCAACTCTTAAAATGAAAACATCACTAAAATACTTTTTTTTACTATTCATATTACTAAAGATTTCGAATTGTTATTCTCAAAAATATTTCGACCCTTTTTCTATTGACAAAATGAAACAGGGTGATACTATAACATTTTATACTAATTATTTTGAGCACGGAATGCTTGGAGGACCTGTTGAAAAGGACTATTTGACAATAATTGAAGATAAAATATGGGTACATTATTATAAACAAAGATTATATCTTTTCTTTCGTATTTTACGCAGTAAATGCTAAACCTCCAAATCAAAACCATTAACAGAAAATTCAAAAAATGAAATTTACAAAGCCATTAATGAATTCAATAAACAACTTTTTTTTCAATGTGAATATTGTCTCAGCCATCATGATATAGTATATAAAATTCAGTCTAATGATGACGAGTTTTTGTATTTAAATTACAAGAAATGGCATGGATTTAAAAGAATGCGAAGAAAATTATTTCCAATCGGAATTTCTCTACACTTTAAAATTGTGCCATATGTAAGGGAACGTCATAGAAAATTTTAGGCAATCATTTATTTAATCTATACTAAGATAACATCTTTGAGATTTTTACTAAATACTCAACATTTCTTAGAAGACAATCGGAAATAAACTTAAATTGTTGTTGTTCGAATTTATCAATAAACGAATACTGAAATTCGTAAATAAAGATATTTAAAACCCAGATTACTCATAGGTAATATTGGAATTATGCTAGTAAGTAATTGATAATAATTTTAAAGTTTATAGTTAATAAAACGAATTAGCTTGATTTTTTAAAACACATAGTCACATAGATTTCAAAGAAGAAAATTTTTGTTATAATTTCTATTTATTCTGAGTATGTTTCATTTCAATTTAAGAAATTTATAGCTAAACATAGTATGAATCTTCGATTCTTTAAGGAGTTTACACTGCTATGTGCATGAAATTTATTTCCTATGCATAACTATATTTCATTTTCTATTACACTAAGCACTAACAACAAAAATCTTTGTGACTATGTGTTTAATATTTTTCTTATCGTGTTTCATATGAGCTTGTTAGAGCAAAATTTTATTTTAAACATTTTATATAAATTACGAAGTAGAAAATTTTAAAAGAATTTCAAATGCGCATTTTGGGATAAGATAATGAAGGTAATTTCTACAAAAAGATAATTAACTCATTTATGAATCGAAAGCTATTGTCAGTTTCAATAATTTCACATTCAGCTTTTCAAATCCACTAATATAAATTGATTTAAACATAATAGGCTGCTTCATTTCTGAAACAGCCTGTTATGTTTAAATTTTCCAACACAACTTTATTCTAGTAATTTGGAAATAAAAATATAAAATCTAAAGCGATTGAAGCTAACTGTTAATTGAAACAGATTTATTATTTATTTAGATATAATCCAATGATTGCTGCCATCTGTGCAATCCAAAAACCAACCATCCATTTTATTAAATCTATTTTATCATCTTTAGTTAAGAAAACATCTTTTTTTTGTTGGATTTTTTCTTCAGCTTTTGATTCAAAGTATTCAATAACAGTTGTTGCTTCTTCTTCTGTAAATTTAGATTTTAAAATCTTGTAAACTTTTAGCTCTAAAGCACTCATTTCATTTTTTTTTTACAAATATAATTTTTTGATTATAACAAAAAAAATCGGCTGCTTCATTTCTGAAACAGCCGATTCTTTTTTTTTGCTACGAATAAAAATTATTTATTTTTTCTATCCATTGCATCTTTCAAGTCAGAAAGTGCACTAATGTCGCCAAGAGTGGTTTTCTCCATTGAATCTTTAATTTTCTTCACAGCTTTCTTAGCATTTGCATCATCTGCTTTTTTTGCATTTTCTGCACCTTCTTTTTCAGCCATTACTGCATCATCATGTATGCGTGTATGTGAAACTAAAATCTTTTTAGAATCTTTGTTAAATTCTAATATTTTAAATTCCAAATTCTCATCAACACGTGCAGTAGTCTTATCATCTTTTACTAAATGACGAATTGGAGCAAATGCTTCTAAACCATAAGGCATAGCTATAGTTGCGCCTTTATCGTTGATGTTCATAATCGTACCAGAATGCACTGAATCAATTGTAAATACGGTTTCGAAAACATCCCATGGATTTTCTTCCAATTGTTTGTGACCTAAACTTAATTTACGACTTTCTCCATCAACTTCTAAAACTTTTACTTCAATGCTATCACCAATTTTACAGAATTCTGATGGGTGCTTAATTTTCTTACTCCAGCTCAAGTCTGAGATGTGAATCAATCCGTCAACACCTTCTTCTAATTCTACGAATATACCGAAGTTAGAGAAGTTACGTACTTTAGCAGTGTGTTGCGAACCTACAGGGTATTTAGTAATTACTTCATTCCAAGGGTCAGTTGATAATTGTTTGATACCTAAACTCATTTTACGCTCTTCACGGTCAAGAGTCAAGATAACTGCTTCTACTTCTTGTCCTACTTTCAAGAAATCTTGAGCAGAACGTAAATGTTGACTCCAGCTCATTTCACTTACGTGACATAAACCTTCAACACCCGGAGTAATTTCTATAAATGCTCCATAGTCAGCTAAAACAACTACCTTACCTTTTACCTTGTCACCAACAGCTAAAGTAGCATCTAATGAATCCCAAGGATGAGGAGTTAATTGTTTTAAACCTAAAGCAATACGTTTTTTATTGTCATCAAAATCCAAGATTACAACATTGATTTTAGAATCTAATTGTACAATTTCTTCTGGATGATTGATACGTCCCCAACTTAAGTCAGTAATGTGTATTAATCCATCAACACCACCTAAATCCATGAACACACCGTATGAAGTAACATTCTTAACAACACCTTCAAGGATCTGCCCTTTTTCAAGTTTGCTCATAATGTCTACTTTTTGTTGCTCTAACTCAGCCTCAATAAGTGCCTTGTGCGATACAACAACATTTTTGAATTCTTTGTTGATTTTCACAACTTTAAATTCCATGATTTTACCAACGTAAACATCGTAATCACGTATTGGCTTAACGTCAATTTGAGAACCTGGTAAGAAAGCTTCTATTCCAAATACATCAGCAATTAAACCTCCTTTTGTACGACATTTTACAAAACCTTTAATAATTTCTTGAGATTCAAGAGCTTCATTAACACGGTCCCAACTGCGCAGTGCACGTGCTTTTTTGTGGCTCAAAATCAATTGACCTGATTTGTCTTCTTGATTTTCTACATACACTTCAATAGTATCACCTATTTTAATTTCTGGGTTGTAGCGCAATTCTGATAACGCAACAGCACCATCTGACTTGTAACCAATATTTACAACGGCATCCTTTGCAGTAATACCTACGATAATTCCATCCAGTACTTCGTGTTCTGCGATAGATTTTAATGATGTGCTGTAAAGATTTTCTAATTGCTCTCTTTCTTCTTTTGAATAAGAGTGGCTTTTTTTCCAACTGAGTTCCAGTCGAAATTTTCTAATGTTTGAACATCTAACATTTGTTCATTTATTTTTTGTATGTGTTATATACAGCATAACACAGAAGTTTATAAATAATTACCAAATTGCTGTATAATTTGGGAGCGCGAAAGTAAAATTAATTGTTTGAAATACAAATAATTATTTCAATAAAAATCCTTTATAAATCTATGGTTTAATTCTTTGGTTTAATTCTTTGGTTTAAATCAGATTACATGTTAGAGGTTAGTGGTGAAACGACAAAGCTCAATAAAATATGAACTTTTACGAATAAATCATATTGAATAAAGATGCATGAGAAAAAGTTGTTTACTTCATATTATGAAGGTGTTTTGCGTTGTAATAGACTTTCTAATGCGTAATTTCGGTTTAACAGGTATCCAAATTTCCTCTTCCGAGTTACCACTTTCCATATCACATTTTTCACTGAGAACCTCGAAATGTATTATATTATCTAACTCATAAGCAGAGTTGGGTAAACAAATATTAAAAATATAATTGAATGTTTCATGCCCATTATTGTTTCCTTTGTGTTCAAAAACTACATATAACCTACTTCTAATTCAAAGCACAGAAAATCATTTGGCAAATTGCTGAAATTGTGAACTTCTTTTGGTGCGTACTTAATAAATTCTTTATTAGGGTCAAAAGGTTTAAAATAGTCCTTATCATAAACTTGCAAGGAAATTAAATCGCTGATAATATCGTAATTTATTAGTTTTTTCAAGGACATAAATTTATTCCAAAGCAAGAAGGTTTTATTAACAGAAATAGACATTTCTATTTTTATTCCAAATAGTTTTTTAGAACTTGTGTATAGCACTCTATAATTCAATTAATTCATAATCACATCTAAATAATTTAAAAAAATATGATTCAAAATGCATTTTAACTATTTACAAAAAATAGTAGGTTTGCAATGATCTTTTTAAAATAGTTTATGCTCAAAAGAATAATTTTCATTGTTATAGCAATTGCTTTAAAAAACAATTCATACTCACAGCCTTATGGTTTAATTAAGCCCATTCAACTCGAAATGGGTAATACAACAATTAATCTTCAAGATTTAGTGATGGATGTTAATACAATTGATTCTGTTCAGGCCGCTTCAACATTAAGATGTAATCTTTCAAAAGATAAGAAAACTTTAAATTTGTTTAGTGTTTCGAATAAACTTCCAGAGATATCTGAACTTAAGATTTGGATAAAAGGCCAACATTATTCTTGCCTACTTTTAAAATCTAAAAAAGAAAATAAAGTTGTACAAATAACTGATACTGCCCAAAAATTTAAATCAGTAAAAATGGCTGGTGATTTTAATGGATGGAACCCTATTAAAAACGAATTTAAATTTAATAAAGGTAGGTGGATTAGCGTTTTACAATTAAACCCAGGTAGCTATGCCTATCAGCTTGTTATTGACGGAAAATGGACATTGGACAGAACCAATAAAGATAGCGTTCCAAATGGATCAGGAGGTTATAATTCATTGATGAAAATTGGAAAGCCCGCTCAATTTTTTCCGCATATTACTCCTACAAGTACTGATGGTACAAAAATTACGGTAGTTGTTGACAAGCAAAAAATTGATAGCTGTATAGTTTTGTGGGAAAACACAATACTTGATACAAACCTAGTTAAACGTAAAGGAAAAATTATTACCATCAATATCCCAGAAGCTGCATCAAAGCAAAAGAAATCTACTATTAGGGTATATGCTTGGAATAGATTGGCAATGGCAAATGACCTTTTAATACCTATAGCTTCGGGCAAAGTTCAATTACAAATTGATAGAACAGATTTTCAAAATATGATAATGTACTTTGCTTTGGTTGATAGATTTAATAATGGCAATAGCTCTAATGACGCTCCAATAAAAGATAAGGACATTGCAAAAGCAGCTAACTATCAAGGAGGTGATTTGGCTGGTATTACTGCAAAAATAAAAGATGGATATTTTGACAGACTTGGTATTAATACTATTTGGGTTTCTCCAATTGTACAAAATCCAGAAATAGGTTATGTTGAGTATCCCGAACCACACAGAAAATATAGCGGATATCATGGATACTGGCCAATTTCCTCAACAAAAATTGACCATAGGTTTGGTACTGATGCTGAGATGAAAGAATTAGTAAAAGAGGCCCACTTGAGAGGAATGAGAGTATTGATTGACTTTGTAAGTAATCATATTCATGAAGAACATCCAATTTATAAAAACCACAAAGATTGGACAACCCCAATTGATTTACCTGATGGCAAAAAGAACATTAGAATTTGGGATGAACACAGATTAACCACTTGGTTTGATACTTTTTTACCTGACCTGGATTATACCAAGCCACAAGTAATTAATGCTATAACTGATAGTGCAGTTTGGTGGATTAAGACATATGATTTAGATGGTTTTAGGCATGATGCAACCAAACATGTGAGTGAAGTATTCTGGCGTGAATTAACAAGAAAACTAAAACAAAATATAGAAATACCTACAGGTAAAAAGCTTTATCAAATTGGCGAAACATTTGGCACTCGCGAGTTAATTGGTAGTTATGTAAACAATGGAGAACAAGATGCTCAATTTGATTTTAATACCTATTTTGATGCAAGAAATACTTTTTCCGATTCAACCACTTCGTTTAAAAGTTTAGCTCAATCAGTAAACTACTCATTTCTTTATTATGGCTCTCACCATCTAATGGGTAATATTAGTGGTAATCATGATTTGGCAAGGTTTATAAGCTATGCTAGTGGCGCCATGTCATTTACTGATGATGATAGAAAAACTGCTTGGACAAAAAATATTAAAGTTGAAAACCCTATTGGATATAAAAGATTATTGCAACTTCAAGCATTTAATATGACAATACCTGGCATACCTATTATTTATTATGCTGACGAGTATGGAATGCCTGGGGCAGGTGACCCAGATAATAGAAGATTTATGCAGTTTGATGGATTATCAATAAATGAAAAAAACACCTTAGAAACCACACAAAAAATTGCTGCTATACGCAGAAAATCACTTGCAATGAATTATGGTGAGACCAACTTTTTGTTAACAACAGATAAAGAGATGGCTATTGCTCGTACCTATTTTAAAGACGTTGCAATAACTTTATTTAATAAGAATAATAAACCGAAACTTATTGAGGTAATATTGCCTCAAGAATATTCAGGTACTGAATTACAATCTAATTTTGGAAATGAAATAACTAGGCAAGGTGTCAGGATTAACATTATGTTACCGCCAAATAGCTTTGAAATATTAACAGTGAAATAAAATTTACAACAATTAAGAGTTAATTTTAAGCTTAATTATGTTGTTATTATTAGTTCAACTGGTTATATCAATGTTTAGTATTTCATTAATACTCTTTAAAATAATTAAACAGGCTTCTTCTATCTCTTCAAAAGTAATTGTTAGTGGCGGAGCAATCCGCATTGCATTGTCGCAAAATAAAAACCAATCGGTAACTACTCCATTATCAATACACCTATCAATTATTGCTTTATTAATTTCAAAGTTTTCGAATTCAACTGCTAACATTAATCCTTTGCCTCTAATACCTTTTATTAATTTATGAACTAGTAATTTTCTTATTAAATCTCCTTTTAATGATACGGAATCCAATAGTTTTTCTTCTTCAATCACCTTTAAGCAAGCCAAGGACGCAGCACAAGAAATTGGATGTCCGCCAAAAGTTGTAAGGTTGCCCAGTATAGGATTATTTGCAAAAGAATCCATTATTGTTTTAGATGAAATAAATGCGCCAATGGGCATCCCTCCTCCTATTCCCTTAGCCAAACATAAAATATCTGGAACAATGTTATAATATTCAAAAGCCCACAGTTTTCCTGTTCTTCCAGCTCCACATTGTATTTCGTCACAAACTAACAAGGCTCCAACTTCAGTGCATCTTTTTCTTAATGCAATTATATATTCATGATTCGGTTCTATGTACCCCGCTTCACCTTGAATTGTTTCTACAAATACAGCTGCTACAGAACTATCAATCAATTTTATGTGTTCGAGGTTATTAAAAACTATCTGCTCACAACCAGGTAATAAAGGTCTGAAATTTTGTTTGAAATTTTCATTACCAATAATACTTAACGACCCTTGAGTACTGCCGTGATAAGCATTTTTGAAAGATACAATTTTTGACCTTCCAGTAAATCGTTTTGCCAACTTCATTGCCCCTTCTATGGCCTCTGAGCCACTATTTGTCAAAAATACATTTGATAAGTTTTCAGGTAAATGTTCAGCTAGCCATGCCGAAAGTCTTACTTGTGGGCCCTGCACAAACTCTCCATAAACCATTAAATGCATATACTTCTCTGCCTGAATTTTTATGGCATTTACAACCTTAGGATGACAATGACCAACATTACTTACTCCTATTCCAGAAATAAAGTCGATATACCTTTTGTTGTCAGGCCCGAACATATAAATTCCTGAAGCTCTTTCTATTTCAATGGCAAGAGGAAAGTGACTAGTTTGTGCAAGATTTTCAAAAAAAAGTTGTCGATTTGTTTTATACATGGAACAAAGAAATAAATTTCGTGTTTATGTCAACAAAATAGTTTTTGCATTTAATTAGTATTAATAATAAAATCAAAAATAAATGAACACTGTTATGTCAATTAAATTAAGTTTGTAAACTAGAAAAACATTTTACTTTTGCTCAAATTTTAATTCACTATTAAAAGGATCAACCCAATATATTATTATGAATAATAAATCATTATCACTTTTTAAATCCACAATAGGTAAAAAATTATTGATGGCCTTATCTGGCTTATTTCTATGCACTTTTTTAGTAGTACATTTAATTGGTAATTTACAATTATTTAAGGATGACCAAGGCTTGGCATTTAATCACTATGCTAAGTTCATGACTACAAATCCATTAATCAAAATTGTTTCATATGTAAATTACGCCTTAATATTATTGCATGTATTCGTAAGTTTAATATTAACTAGAATCAACAAAAAAGCACGACCAATTGATTATGGTTATAATAACCCAAAGGCAAATAGCATTTGGAGTAGCCGAAATATGGGAATTTTAGGTACAATAATCTTAGTATTTATTGTTGTTCATATGCAAGATTTTTGGTGGAAGTACCATAATTGGACATTACCAACTCAAACATATTGGGAATACCAAACAACAGATGGCGAATCGGTTTCAGTATTAAATGCCAATGAAATTCCAATGGAATCCGTTTCTACTGCTCATCAAGTGATATATAAGGATTTATTTACTATGGTCATTAAAACCTTTCAAGATTCATTAATCCTT
>JBEIDK010000021.1:0-37271 GCA_040383485.1 Flavobacteriales bacterium | reverse complement strand
GATGCTGAAGCAAAGGCTAAAGCCGCTGCAGAAGAGAAAGCCCGTTTGATTGCAGAAGAAAAAGCCCGTAAGGAATTAGAACTAAAAACGAAGGCAGAACAAGAAGCCATAGCAAAAGCAGATGCTGAAGCCAAGGCTAAAGCAGCTGCAGAAGAGAAAGCCCGTTTGATTGCAGAAGAAAAAGCCCGTAAGGAATTAGAACAAAAAACGAAGGCAGAACAAGAAGCCATAGCAAAAGCAGATGCTGAAGCAAAGGCAAAGGCTGCTGCAGAAGAGAAAGCCCGTTTGATTGCAGAAGAAAAAGCAAAAGCTTTAGCCTTGGCAAAAGCAGTTGCAGAGGCTAAGGCTAAAGCTGAAGCTGATGAGATTATTAAACAACAGGATTTAGCCCGAAAAAAAGCTCAAGAATTAGCCAAGCTTAAAGCTCAAGCAGAAGAAAAAATTAGACTTGAAACAGAAGCAAAAGCAAAAGCAGAGGCCGATGCAATCGCCAAACAAGAAGAACTTGCACGTCAAAAGGCAGAACAAATAGCAAAGTACAAAGCAGAAGCAGAGGCCAAAATTAGAGCCGCAGCTGATGCTAAAAAAGCATTGGAAGATAAAGTTAAAGCAGATGCTGAAGCAAAATTAAAAGCCTTTAATGAAGCAAAACAAAAAATTGAAGAAGAAGGAAAAAGAAAAACTGAGATTGAACTACAGAAAAAAATGGATGCTGAAGCTAAAAGAAAAAAAGATGCTGATTTGTTTTCAAGCAGTAACCCTATTTCTAAAACGAGGCCAGATAGAAAAAGAACTGCAGAAGAAAGAGAGCAGTTTTTATCTGAACTTGCTTCAAAATACCCTGAGGGTATAACTATTGAAAATTTAGATGGTGTCAATTGTAAAATTACTAGGGCAATTGTTGTTAAAAATGGTAAGGCTAATGAATATAAAAAAATTGTATATAATTATGGAACATTCTATAAGAAGAATGACGATGATGATATAACTGAATATACTTTTAAAAATGAAACCAAACCTATTAAATAGAATCTAAAATGATAAAATCTAAAATTAATTTTTCGCCTCCAAAGATTGTTCAAATTCTTTTGATACTTTGTATTCTTGGACTTTTTTCTTCTAAAGAATCATTCTCCCAAGCCACATGGCATTTAATTTTTGAAGGAAAAGTTCTTGATGAGGATACCCAGAAACCAATGGAAAATGTTGACGTTACCGTATATAAAGACGGTAATGAGATAAAAAAACTTGCTACATCTCTAAATGGTAAATTTTCATACACTTTTGATCCTAATGCTGAATATGAATTAAAATTCTCAAAACAAGGTTATACTTCAAAAAAATTAGCTTTCTCCACTAAACTTGGCCCTCCAAATGAAACAGATATTAGATTAGTTGGGAATGAAGTATTACTATTTAAGAATGATCCTGACCTTGATGTTAGTGCTTTAGATAAGCCTGTTGGGAAATTCGTTTATGATCCTGTAGAGAAAAACTTTAATTACGATAAAGTTTACACACAATCAATTAAAGCAAAGGTTGATGTATTAGTTAAAACCTTAGAAGTTAAGAGAAAAGTTGAAGCAGAAAAAAAGATTCAAGAAATAATTGCGGTTCAAAAAGCTGAGGAAATAAAAAAGAAAACAGAGGAGATAAAAAAGAAAGAAGAAGAGGTTGCTAAAATTACTGCTGTAAAGCAAGCTGAGAAAGAAAGTTTACTTAAGGCTAAAGCAGATAATGAGGCAAAACTTAGAGCAGAAGCAGAGGCCAAAGCCAAAGCAGAGGCAGAAGAGAAAGCAAGAATTGCAGCTGAGGCTGCAGCAAAAAGAAAAGCTGAAGAAGATGCAAAGGCAAAGGCCTTAGCGGATGAATTGGCCAGAAAAAAAGCTGAAGCAGAGGCAAAAGCTAAAGCTGAGGCTGATGAGAAAGCAAGAATAGCAGCAGAGGCAGCAGCAAAAGCTAAGGCAGAAGCAGCAGCCAAAGCAGCAGAAGAAGCTAGAAAGAAGGCAGAAGCAGAGGCCAAGGCAAAAGCAGAGGCTGATGAGAAAGCAAGAATAGCGGCAGAAGCGGCAGCAAAAGCTAAGGCAGAAGCAGCAGCAAAAGCAGCCGAAGAAGCCAGAAAAAAAGCTGAAGCAGAGGCAAAAGCCAAAGCTGAGGCTGATGAGAAAGCCAGAAAAGAGGCAGAAGCGGCAGCAAAAGCTAAGGCAGAAGCAGCAGCCAAAGCAGCAGAAGAAGCTAGAAAGAAGGCAGAAGCAGAGGCCAAGGCAAAAGCGGAGGCTGATGAGAAAGCAAGAATAGCGGCAGAAGCAGCAGCAAAAGCTAAAGCAGAAGCAGCAGCAAAAGCAGCAGAAGAAGCCAGAAAGAAAGCTGAAGCAGAGGCGAAAGCCAAAGCAGAGGCAGATGAGAAAGCAAGAATAGCAGCAGAAGCAGCAGCAAAAGCTAAAGCAGAAGCAGAAGCCAAAGCAGCGGAAGAAGCCAGAAAGAAAGCTGAAGCAGAGGCAAAAGCTAAGGCAGATGCAGCAGCAAAAGCAGCCGAAGAAGCGAAAAAGAAAGCAGAGGCGGAAGCTAAGGCAAAGGCAGATGCAGAGGCTAAAGCTAAAGCAGAAGCAGAGGCAGCAGCAAAAGCTAAGGCAGAAGCTGAAGCAAAAGCAGCGGAGGAAGCCAGAAAGAAAGCTGAAGCAGAAGCTAAGGCAAAAGCAGAGGCAGAGGCGAAGGAAAAAGCAGAAGCTAAATTAAAAGCGGAAACAGAAGCCAAAGCCAAAGTCAAGGCAGAAGCAGAAGCTAAAGCCAAAGCTGAAGCAGAGGCAAAAGCAAAAGCCGAGGCAGACGCCAAAGTAAAGGCTGAAGCAGAGGCTAAATTAAAAGCAGAAGCAGAAGCCAAAGCCAAAATAGAAGCTGCAGCCAGAGCAAAAGCAGTTGCAGAGGCCAAAGCTAAAGCTGAAGCAGAAATTGGAGCTAAAATAGAAGAAGAAGCCAGACAGAAGGCTGCTGCAGAAGCCAAAGCCAAGGCTGAACTAATGGCTAAATTGAAAGCCGAAGCGGATGCCAAGGCTGCTATTACAGCTGCGGCTGAGGCAAAGAGAAAGGCAGAAGCTGATGCTAAAGCAAAACTTCTGGCTGATGCTGTCGCTAAATTAAAAGCAGAAGCCGATGCAAAAGCAGCTGCTCAAAAAGCTGCATTCGATAAAGCAGCGGCAGAACCGGCAGCAAAAAAAGTCACTACTCCAACTAATAATTCAAAACCAATTGAATCAAAATCTGCAACTGATTTAGCTGCAGAAAGAGCTGCAGAAAGAGCTGCAGAAAAAGCAGCTGAAGATAAAGCCAGTGCTGAACTGAATAAGAAAATGACTGCTGCTGAGAAAGAAGCTTTCTTGTCAGAACTCCTTAAAAATTATAAAGAAGGAGTTACTAAAGAAGAACAAAAGATTTCTTCAACATTTACAATAACTAGATATGTTTTGATAAAGGAAAAAAAAGCTACAGATTATAAATTTGTAAAAACTAGAGGAGGTAATTTTTATCAAAAAAATGGCACTCAATTGACAGAAGCTGTTTTTAAAATGGAAACAAAAGGATTTGATGCAATTGCCCACTAATGAAACAAAGTTTTGATGAAATTTATATGGATTTGGCGCAAAGTTTAGCCAAACGTTCTCATTGCGTAAAAGCTCAAGTAGGTTCTGTTCTTACAAAAGATACACGTATAGTTTCTTTGGGTTATAATGGCCCGCCATCAGGAACTTATAATTGTGATGAAAATTGGCCAGTTGAAGGTTGCCCGAGAGACAGTAAGGGAAGTTGCTCACTTGCATTACATGCAGAACAAAATGCGATTCTTTACGCATCAAAAAATAATGTTTCAATAGAAGGCTCAACTCTTTACGTAACACTTTCACCTTGTATTTCTTGTGCAAGGGTTATTTATACAGTTGGTATAAAAAAGGTTTTTTATTTAGATTCTTATGCAAAATACAAAGGTTTAATATCAGATGAAGGAGTAGAGTTTTTAAAAAAGTTTGGAGTAGAAGTTATTCATTTTAAGAAAACTTGATAAACATTTATTTTACTATTGTAATTTGTATGCTGGGCTCAAATAATCTTATTTTGGAATTACAAATAATTTAGGCTTTGGTATATTTATATTTTTTCACAAAAAAAGCCTATAATCTTCAAACCAAAAATATTTTAGGAAAATGTTAATGACTTTTGAACTATATTATAACAAATAATGGTAATTAAAATGAGTTAATTAATCCTCATCAAAAAAGCCATCTAAACTTCTCCTACTTTTCTTTGTTGGACGTCCAATTTTAGATTGCCTTTTGCCAGTATGGAAAATAAATGATGAAGCAATTGTTCTATCTACTTTTTCTGGTATAGGACTTTTATCAACATAATATTTAATAGCAGTAGCTGCATTAACTCTGTGGCTTAACAATTCAACTACTTCTATAATCCAATCCTTATGCTCAGTTTTTGTAAAATAGATTTCTCCTATTTTAACAATCTTAGAGGCTTTAACTGAATCTCCATTCATTTTTACTTTGCCATCAGTGCAAGCTTTTCCTGCCAATGAACGTGTTTTAAAAACTCTTATACTCCACAAATACTTATCTATTCTTAACTTTTCTAATTCTTCCATAATGACAAAACTAATGAAAACTTATTTGAAACAATATTCTCAACTTTATATTTAAATTAGGATTAAATTACATTTTTTTTAGTTTTGTTTTTCAAAGTGTAGCTAAGACAAATAGTTAAATAATTAAGAATGAAAAAAAAATATATTTTAATTTTTGCATGGGTTTTTAATATTACAATTATGCATGGGCAACCAAAAGTAGCTTCACCGAAAAAAGGAAACAAACAAAGTAGTATTTCTACTGTCAAGCCTGTTCAATCAAGTACTCCATTGTTACTTAAGCATCCAGATTGGTCACTTAATAATACTATTTATGAGGTAAATTTAAGGCAGTATGCAAAAGAATCATCGTTTAAAAACTTTGAAAAAGAAATTCCAAGACTCAAATTAATGGGAATTGGTATTTTATGGTTTATGCCCATACATCCTATTGGAGAAAAGGGAAGAAAAGGTTCATTAGGAAGCTATTATGCTGTTAAAAACTATTTAGAAGTTAGTTCGGAATATGGAACTATGGAAGAATTTAATCATATGGTAAAAGTAATTCATGAATCAGGAATGAAAGTAATAATTGATTGGGTTGCCAATCATACCTCTCCTGATAATGTTTGGGTAAAGGAAAATCCTGATTTTTTTACAAAAGATAAAAACGGTAATTTTGTTCCACCGGTAGCCGACTGGAGTGATGTGATTGATTTAAATTATGATAATAAAAAAATGAGAATCGCAATGATTGATGCCATGAAGTTTTGGATTACAAAAGGAGGTATTGATGGCTTTAGATGTGATGTTGCTGAGATGGTTCCAACAGACTTTTGGATACAATGTAGAAATGAATTGGATAAAATTAAACCAGTTTTTATGCTTGCTGAAGGAGAAAAGCAAGAGTTACATAAAGCATTTGATATGACTTATACATGGAGCTTTTACCATGCTATGAAAGATGTGGTAAAAGGCACTAAGAAACGTAGCGATTTATTAGCTTATTTCGATGAACAGAAAAAAAATTATAATGCCAACGATATTAGAATGTATTTTACAAGTAATCACGATGAGAATACTTGGAATGCAACAGAATTTGAAGCTTTTGGCGATGCTCATAAAGCAGTTGCTGCAATTAGCACAACCTTACCAGGCATGCCATTAATTTATAGTGGTCAAGAATCGGCTCAAACAAAGCATTTGAAATTTTTCGATAAAGATGTTATTGACTGGAATAATTACAGTTATCAAAGCTTTTACAGCTCTCTAATGAAACTTCACTTGACTTCAAGGGCTGTTGCCAAAGGTTCATTTGAGATATTGGACTTAAATAATGAAAATGTTTTTTCCTATAAACGAGCTGGTTTTGGCGAAGAAGTTTTAATTATCATGAACCTTACTAATAATGTTGAGATATTAAAAATTAAGAGTAATCTTAATGGAACATTTTCTAATTATTTAAATGATAGTATGCTCGAATTGAATTCGAAAACAGATTTGACTTTAGAGCCTTATCAGTTTTTTATATTAAGAAGAAATGTTAAGTAAGTTTGATTTAACATGAGCATTTTATTTCTGATACAGTTCAATCAAGAGCTTTAATTTTTCGGGTAAATGTTCATTATTCCTCAAACTATTTCTGAATTCTTGATTTAATAATTTATTGTTTAATGTCATAAAAAAACTAATAAAGTCTTCCACCTCAGTATTACCATTATTTGAGTTTTCATCAATATCATCATCACCTATAAATGATAATTGTTTGAATGTTTTTGATTTATTAAAATTTAGATGAACTTTCTCATTTTCATAATTGATAAGGTAATTTTTCAATTTTTCAACCAAATCAAATTCATTATAAGTAATTGTTCTATTTAATTTAGTTTCAAATGTATTTTCAGCAATCAAAGTATAAATTAAGCAGCCAATGCAGGAATTAGTTTCTATTACTTTAAGCTTGCTAAAAATATCAGTACATATTATATATCTATAAGCAGATAAATCAGTATTTTGAACTTGATAAGATGCAATAATAGAAATGTTTTCTTCTTTCAATTCTAAATTTGTATGTAGTAAATAAGTCCTTATAAAGTCAGTGTATTCGTTCCATTCGCAAACAATTAAAATATTTTTTTCTTCAATATCAATTTCTTCCAATAACTTTATAAGTGTAATTAATTTACTCTCTGAGTTTGTCTTATTAAATAAATATAAGCTGGTTACCAATTGGATAGTTTTGGTAACTTCTGCTAATTGTTCACTCCTATTTAAATTGTAAAAAAATGTTTGAAGTTTATTTAAATATTCAAAGTATATATTTTTATGTTCAGGCAATAAGCCAACATGAATACTTTTAAATATTTGATTGTACTGATTTGCTTTTGTATTTGTATTTGTATTTGTTAAGTCAACTTTAGTAAAAACATCATTTACATGAATTCTTAATTCATCAATATTTTTTAGAGAGACAATTTTTCCTTGTGCGTTTTTAATTGAGTACCTATTTATAAAATTAAAAAAACTACCAGGTAGATACATGTCTACTGCCTGAATTTGAGAGTAAAAAGATTCAATATTTGATAGTAATTTAGATGTAGATAGTATTACCAAAAATTCAGAATTCAGTAATTTTAATTGTTTAGATAATGTGCTATTTAGATTATTGAAAATACTTGAATCATCAATTAAAATAAAATCGAACCCATGACAATTAATTTGTTTTAAATCATTCGCAGCGTCTTCTGGATTAATAATTTTAATAAATTCTGAATTTATATTTATTAATTTTTTTCTATTGCTGTCATCACCAATTATGTGTAATATTTTTTCTTGAGTGAAATCTTCAAATTTTGAATGCCAATATTGGTAACTATTTGATATGATAAGTATTTTTTTGACTTGAAAATACTTTTTTGCAAGTAAAATTGAATGTAAAGCCATTATTCCCATACCCAAGCCATACTCGTAGTTGATTATTGTACGGGCATTTTTGAGAATGAAAAATATTGACTCCAATTGATAATCTCTTAGCTTAACTGAAGTTGAATACTCGGAATCAGAATATATATTAACCTTAGCTAACGTTGATTGCCGTTCTTGATTTCTTAAAATAGTATTAATTAATATTTGAGCATCGTCATAAATTGTGATATTATATTGAATTGAATTTTGTTGTAATACATTCTTAAATTCAAGAATTTTAGCTTGTATTAAATGACCTGAAATATCAAAAAAAGGAGAAAAAGTATTTTTTATTTCTTGCGAATTCTCAGTTCCAATTCTCAAGCAAATTGCTCTGTGATGAAGATAGTCAACATAAATTGAAGTGCTTTTTTTGTAGATTAATTTTGACGATTCATTAACAAAATTTGGATTGGATTCTAGTTGAAAAAAAACTGCTTCAATATGTTTGCAAGTACCTAATTTATTTGTTTTGAAATCATAACATGAACAGAAATTTTTAGGTTCGACTATACTTCTTATTGCAACTTTGTATTTGTTTTTTGTATGTGGGTTGGTTACTTCGAATTCGGAATAGAATTTTTCGGTGCCAACATTTACAACTTTTAATTTTTGAATATGTGCAAATTGTTTGCGAAGTAAAGCTTGCCACTCATTGTTTTTTAGCAAGTCAGGCTTTGTATTAGGATCAATTATTCTACTTTGATTTTTAATTCTATTGGAATACATGAAGTCAAAAGTAGAAAGTAAATTTAAATTATTGCTTTAAGAGCCTATTTAAAATTTATTTAAAAAGTTAATTTTGTTATATTTTATAACTCTTTTAGTTACATCTTTCGCTTATAGAGAAGAGCTATTAGCATCAAAATGCTTCCATTCTGAACAAAATAGCTTCAAACAATTCTAAGAAATAAAAGTTAAACAGGATCTAAGTAATTTATGTATTTCAACTGAGTCACATAAAATTTGAAATAATGAAGCCTTGATTTAACTGAATAATTTATCTAACTCTTGGTTTCGAAATGAAAAAATTTCTTCTACCTTTCTTCTTATGTAAAGCTTGTTAATTAGCGGCTCAAGAATCCAACCTGGAGATTGGTATTGAACAGTATCAGTCATCTTTACTTGACCACCTATTTCTTCAAATAAATGTTCGTGAATCCAAATTTTATATGGTCCCTTAATTTGAGTGTCTTCAAATCTTTTATTGTTTTCCCAAGCAGTTATTTTAGTTTTCCAAAAAAAACTTATTCCATTTAACTTAATCTTATAATCGATTAATGTTCCTGTTCCCATTTTTATGGGCATGGGTGTTAAAATCTTAAAATCTAAAATTGGAGGTGTTAACTTGTTTAAGTTTTCAGCTTTACTAAAAAAATCAAATACTTCATAAAGTGGTCTATTAATGTATGTTACTTGTTGATAAATGTGTGGCTTCATAAATATTTAAATATCTTAATAAATTACTTTACAATACCTGAACTCAATAAATATTGAACAATTTGAACTGCATTTGTAGCTGCACCCTTGCGCAAATTATCAGCTACAATCCAAATATTTATAGCATTTTCAGTGCTTAAATCTTTTCTAATTCTTCCTACAAAAACATCATCTTTTCCTTTGGCATTTATTGGCATTGGATATTCCGAATTAGCAATGTCATCTATAACAACTATTCCTTTTGAATTGTTTAAAATGTTTTTTATTTCTGAAATATCTATTTCATTTTCAAATTCAATATTTACACTTTCGCTATGTCCACCAACAACCGGAACCCTTACTGCAGTGGCGGTTATTTGTATATTATTATCGTTTAATATTTTTTTTGTTTCATTAATAATTTTCAGCTCCTCTTTTGTATAGTCATCATCACTAAAAACATCGCATTGAGGTATGCAATTTTTATCTATCACATGTGGGTATACTTTAGAGGAGAAATCGCTATTTCTCTCCATTTCCATTTGTTGAACTGCTTTAACGCCTGTACCAGTTATTGATTGATAGGTTGAAACAACAACTCTTTTAATTTTATATTTTGCATGTAAGGGAGCTAACACCATTACCAATTGAATGGTACTGCAGTTTGGGTTTGCTATGATTTTACTCTTAGTGTTCGTTTCATGTGAATTAATTTCAGGAACAATAAGTGCATTATTAGGATTCATCCGCCATGCAGATGAATTATCGATAACATAACAACCTCTTTCCTCAAATTTAGGAGCCCATTCTAAGGAAACAGATCCACCTGCAGAAAAAATTGCAATGTCGCAATTGGCATTAACTGCTGCTTCTAAGCTTTTTATTACATATTGTTTGCTATTAAAAGTAAAGTTGTTTCCCACACTTTTTTCAGAAGCAACAGGTATGAACTCAGTTATATTGTTTGCTATTCTTTCTTCTAAAACCTTAACCATTTCGCTACCTACCAAACCGGTAGCACCAACCAAAGCTAATTTCATAATCTTTTAATTTTTTTCTCAAAATTAGTTTTTATTTTATTCATTTATATATCAATATTCAGTTTTCTAATTATTTATAATATGTTTGATAAATTTATAAATCATTAAAATGCGTGTCTATTGTCTTAGGTTATTTAGCTTGTTCATTTTATTATCAATTAATTTATTTTCTCAGACATTTAATGGCACCGGAGGCACAATTCCTGATAATTCGCCCCCCGTATTTTTCCCCATAACCGTTAGTGGTTTAACAGGTAGCTTAACTTCTCAATTCGGATTAATAAATGTCTGTATCAGAATAAATCACAATTATGATTCAGATTTAATAGTAAAAATTGTAGCTCCAGATAATACTGAAATTACATTAGCATACGAGAATGGAGGTAGTGGTAACAATTTTACTAATACTTGTTTTGATATGTCGGCGACTACAAGCATAAGTCAAGGCTCAGCGCCATTTACAGGAAGTTACAGGCCAATTGGTTTATTAGGCAATATTAATAATGGACAAGCAGCTAACGGCATTTGGCAACTAAAGGTTGAAGATAATGACCCCGGCACAACAGGTTCACTCGTTAATTGGAGTCTTACTTTTGGAGCGAATGCTCCAGTACCTTTTGTTTTTAATGTTACGAATTTACCAATAGTTGTTATTAATACTAACGGGCAAACATTAGTTGATAGTCCTTCTAAAATTGTACAATTTGGAATTATTAATAATTCAAATCATATCAACCATCCTACTGATGCTTTTAATGATTATGACGCCTATGCGCTAATGCAATTTCGTGGTTCATCATCTCAACAGTTTCCAAAAAAATCTTTCAATGTATCATTTTGTAATGCCATTGGAACTGAACTTGATAGCGCTGTTATGGGGATGCCTTCAGAACATGATTTTGCATTAGTAGCTAATTATTCGGATAAAACATTTTTAAGGAATGCTCTTGCGTATACTTTGTGGGATAAATCTGGACATTATGGTACTAGATATCAGCATTGTGAAGTGGTAATTAATGGTGATTATCAAGGTATTTATGTTTTTACAGAAAAACTAAAACGGGATAAAAATAGATTAGATATTTCTAAATTAGATTTGGATGATAATGCAGGTGATAGTATTACAGGAGGCTATATTGTAAAGATAGACAAAACAACGGGCGCAGGTGGTTTAGGTTTTACATCAATATATCCACCACTAAGCAATGGTAATGGACAAACTACTTTTTATCAATATGATTATCCTTCAGAAACAATAATAACAGATCCTCAGAAAAATTATATAAAGGCATACATTGATTCATTTGAATATGCGCTCAATAGTGCCAGTTTCATGGACAGTGCAATAGGTTGGAGAAAATTTGCTGATGAAGAACATTTTATAGATTTTATTTTGGTTAATGAGTTTAGTAAAAATGTAGATGGTTATAGAATTTCAACCTATTTGAACAAACAAAAAAAGAGTAAAGGTGGGTTGTTAAGAGCCGGTCCAGTATGGGATTTTGATATTGCATTTGGCAATGCTGATTATTGTGAAGGAGGTGATACTGCCGGTTGGGCATATAACTTTGGGGATGTATGTGGCACTGCAGGCAATCAAATTGCATTTTATTGGAAAAAATTATGGACCGATACTATTTTTAAAATGCATATGAAATGTAGGTGGGATTTACTGAAGCAAGAACAATACAGTTTAAGTTATATTAATAATTATATCGACTCAATGGTTAATATGATAACTCTTGCTGCAAATAGAAATTTTACTGTATGGCCAATTCTCGGCACATATGTTTGGCCTAACAATTATGTTGGCAATTCATTGCTTGATGAAGCGAATTATTTGAAACAATATATTGCGTCTCGTTATAGATTTTTAGATGAAAATATAATTGGAAATTGCAACCTTGCCTCAACAAACGATAATGTAATATCAAGTACTTTTAAAGTATTTCCTACCATTTTTGATGACTTTATTAGGACAAGTAATTTATGTGAAATCTCAATATATAACCTGCTAGGCTCTCAGGTTTTCAATCAAAAAAGCATGATAAATAATCAAGAAATTAATTTGAAATTTTTAAATTCTGGAATATATATTTTACAAGCTAAAACATTTAACGGAAAAATTATTAAGCAAAAAGTGATTAAAAAATAGTTATGAATTTAAATTTAAATGGGTTGAATGCTCTGGTATGTGGAAGCACTCAAGGAATTGGAAAAGCAGCAGCAATTGAACTTTCTATGCTAGGAGCAAAAATAACTTTGCTTGCGCGTAATGAAGAAAAATTAGCAGATGCAATAACTGATTTATCTGGTAATGGACATGATTATTTAGTTGCAGATTTTACGAATTCTAATGACTTAGAAAACAAATTAAAAGAATTAACAAAAAGTAAAGTATATCACATACTGTTGAATAATACTGGTGGGCCTCCAGCCGGAACAATTGAAAATGCTACTACTCAAGAGTTCTTAAATGCCTTTAATTCTCATCTAATTTGTAACCATATATTAGTTCAAGCACTTTTACCAAAGATGAAAGAAATAGGATATGGAAGAATAATAAATGTAATTTCTACATCAGTAAAAATACCATTAAAAGGCCTAGGAGTAAGTAATACTATAAGAGCTGCTGTTGGAAATTGGTCAAAAACTTTAGCATCGGAAGTTGCTTCGTTTGGCATTACTGTAAATAATGTTCTACCCGGTGCAACTAAAACTACTCGACTTGAAGGAATAATTCAGAATAAAGCAAATAACACGTCTCATTCAATCAGTGAAATTGAAAAAGAAATGTTGTCAGAAATACCTGCTGCGCGTTTTGGCAAGCCCGAAGAAATAGCAGCTGCTATTGCATTCCTCGCTACTCCTGCTGCAGCATATATTACAGGCACTAATATCGTTGTCGATGGCGGACGTACAGGTAACCTTTAAATTATTGGTTTTAATTTAAATCATCAACGTCAATCATATCTTCAATATCTTTAATTTGAACATTTTTTAATTGCATTTCTTTTGAAACCTTATCTGTTGAATTGAAGTTACCATTCGAATTGATATCACTATTTGTATTTTGTTGGTTCAAAAACAAGGCGTCTTGCATGGCTAAATTATTATAAATTTTTTTGGCATTGCCGAAGCAGTATTGGAAGCCAAAATTTACGAATGGGGCTCTTGTAAGTTGACCTGAGACTATAGATACATGATTCTTTGAGAAATTAAACCCATTTTTCTCAGCAAAAGAAACGCTGCCTGTTGTTATGCCCATACCAAAAAAGAAATTGAGTTGTTTCTTACTTTTATAATTAAATTCAAAACCCCTTTGCAAATCATTTCTTCTAAAAACTACTTTGTCATAAGCAACAGTGCTTATTTCTAAATCTCTAAAATCATAGATACTGCCTAATACTTTGCCATAAACACTAAATGAAAATTTATCATTTAAAGGTAATGTTAACGAAACATTTCTCGGAAACTGAGCATTTAAATGCACTGCATCATACCTACCTAGTCGAAAACCAATTAATGGTAAATTCGGATTTCCCTCAAGAACAAAACTTTTTACATAACCTATTCTTATACTAAAATTTTCATTTACTGTTCTGTTGTAAACAATCATCCAGCTTAGCCTCCACGTTGAAGTTTTTATTGATGATTTGTCTTGCGCTTTAAATGGAGATAATGTAAATAAAAAAGTGTTTTTACCTGCTGTAAAAATATTATTACAACCTATATTTATTCTTGTTAATCTATGATTATTTTCGATAATATTTAGCCTTGGCCTACTTGATAAAATATTAGTAAAACCAATTATTTGAAAGCTAGATTGCATATTTTTTCTATTATATTTTACTTTGGTAAGTAAAGGGAAATATGCTCCAATATTTGTTTGTGAAAATTGATATTCAGTTGATTTTGCTTTTTTTAATTTTTGTTTTCCTGTGCCAAATGTGTTCATATAAATTGCTGGTCTTATAAAATGTTTCGCAACCTTGCTTGAATCTGGTGAACTTGCTAAACAGAAATGACTGACAAAAAATAAACAATTAAGAAAATATATAATCCTATTCATCAGTTTCGAATTTATTTGTTGTTTGTTTTAATTTGATTTAGTAACTCACGTTTAAAATCTTCTTCAGCTCTATAAAGTTTTGCTACTTTTTTAATAGATAATATTTGCTTAAATTTAATATGATACTCCTTAGCTAATTCTACTTCAGCCTTTTTCGATTGTATTTCAGCATCAATCATTGCTTCAACTTCTGAGTCTGGCATTGCGTCAATATCTCCTCTAGTAGCTTGTGAATCTTTGCGTTTTGCTTTACGCACTGCTTGAAGTTTATCTTGATACTCATTATAAATAGGCCAAAATATTTGCGCCTCCTTAGATGTTAAATCAAGCTTCTGAGTTATATAAGAAACTCGCATGGATTCAATTTTCTCCTTTCTGGTATCCTGAGCACTAGTATTAATGCATACTTCAAAAAGAAATATTAAAATAAATAGGCATTTAATGTTAAGCACATAATCTAATTTATGTAGCGTTAATCTTTTTATGTTATACTTTGTTTTCATGTTGTATTGTTTAATTTACTGCATCAATAAGTAACGATTCATCAATGTTATTTTCAATTAAAAAGTCTTTAATTTCATTGTTTGAATTCTGGTTTTTTACTCTCAAATCTTGTTCAGCGTTAACCGCTAATTCTTCTATAAGAAGAGATTCATCTATGTTCAGAATTAGTTGTTCACTAATATGAGTTTCAATTTCATTTTTTGTTTTTTCAGATACTTTAACCTGAATTCCATCTCTTAAATTTATTATTCTTACAGAATTGGATTTTGGATTCACTTTTTTAGTTACCAAATCCGCAACAGGTAATAAATTATTTGAAGGCCGAATAAAATAGGTGATACCACTCCATAAAAATATACATGCTGCAATGGTTGCAAAGGCATAACGGTAATTTATTTCTGGTACAAACCATTTCTTACTTTCCTTTTCATTATAAATTTTATGTTGAATTATTTGTGGTAATGACTCAAAATAGTCCTTTGGCATGTCAAATAATTTACTTTTATCCCGATTTTCTGTTAATGATAGTTTCTTTTCAAGTAATTCGAAGTATCCATGAGGTATACTTAGCGATTCTTTTTTTTCTATTAATATTAATTGATTAAGCGAGTCTGGAAGCGAGTCAAAATAGTTAATTGGAGTATCAAAAATATTTTGTTTTCTGATTAAAAGTTGGTGCTCAATATTATTTGCAAGGCATTCAAAATAATTTTCAGGAACAACAAAATTGTTTTCACGTTTCACTGCTGAAAGTGTGGGTGCAATTTTATTTATTTCAGAATTATTCATTTCTATTTTGACTTACTTTTTACCTATTGGTTTAATATATAATCTTCAATTTTTTTTACCGCATGATGATATGATGCTTTTAAGGCACCAACACTAGTACCTGTAACTTCACTCATTTCTTCATATTTCAAATCTTCATAATATTTCATATTAAAAACTATTCTTTGTTTTTCTGGTAAGCTTAGTATTGCTTTTTGTAGTTTCAATTGTATCTTATCGCCACTGAAATTAGTATCAGATTCCAGTCTTTGCGCCATTTTATTTTCTACATCAACCCAAGGAATAAAAAATTTGGTTCTTTTCTTATTTAGAAAAGTAATTGACTCATTGGTTGCAATTCTATAAATCCAAGTAAAAAGTTGACTATCTCCTTTAAAATTTTCTAAACCCTTCCATGTTTTTATAAATGTATTTTGCAAAACATCATCGGTATCATCATGGTCTAATAATATTCTTCTTATATGCATATACACACGTTTTTGATACTTTTTCATAATAAGATTAAAAGCAAAATTTCTGCTGCTTTCCTCCTTATACATGTTTAGTAATTGTTCGTCTGTGTACTCTTCCATTAACAAATAAATTTAACGTGAGACTTAATATTTATAATAAGGTTTAATTTGATGATAATAAATTTATCTAAATTAACCGTAGGGCTTCTTTTTTACTTAAACTAGGTAAAGAATTGTTGCGTACAAATTCCAATACCCAACTATGGTTTGTTTTAGAATATTCTCGTAACGCCCAACCAATTGCTTTTTGAATGAAGAACTCTTTGCTTTTAGTGTGAGGTAAAATATTCTGCTCCAAAATCTTAATATCAATTTTTGTTTTCCATTTTAATTGAAAAATAATGCTAACTCTTATCAGCCAAATATTGTTTGAGTTATTCCAATGAGTTGTAGTTGAATATATTTTATTAGGAAACTTTTTAAAGTAATAATCAACAAGTTTGCTATTTATTGCGTCAACAGTATCCCACCAAGAGTTTTCTTTTATTAATTTTTCAATAATAATTATAAACCCTTCATCTATATTTTTTTTATAGTGTTCGAATAGTTCTATTGCGCAATAGTGCATTTCTCTTTCAGGATTCTGCCAAATTTCTTGGGCAACATCTTTAACTTCAGTCCATGAAAGTGGTTTGCTTTGTGTAATAAATTCTTTCAAAATAGCCCTTCTTTCAGTAGTCATTATGCCATAAAAAACAAATTTATTTTTCATATAAGCACTCATGGCATCTCTTCTTTCTATGTTTGCTTTCCTCTCAAATTCTAGAATCAAAGGTTTTGTATAATCTATGGCATTTAACATATTTGTTCTATTTACCAAACACGAAGGGCTGTTCAATTTTGAACAGCCCTTCGTGTTTTTACTTAACAATTTAAATTATGCGTTAACAGCCATTTTTGGCGATGCTGCTAATATTTCTGCACTAGCAAATGAGGCGTACTGTTCAAAATTAGTAATAAATGCATTAGCTAAGTTTGCCGCTTTTGCATCATATGCTGTTTTATCTGCCCATGTATTTCTTGGGTTTAAAATCTCTGTAGGTACATTGGCGCACTCACTAGGGAACTGTAATCCAAAAACTGGCAAAGTATCAAATTTTACTTTTTCTAATTCACCGTTTAATGCGGCAGTTATTAATGAACGCGTATATGAAAGCTTCATTCTGCTTCCTACACCAAATGCTCCCCCACTCCATCCTGTATTTACAAGCCAAACATTAATGTTACTGTCTTTTAATTTTTTACCTAATAATTCGGCATATTTAGTTGGATGTAAGGGCAAGAAAACTTTACCAAAGCATGCAGAAAAGGTAAGTGTAGGTTCTGTAACACCAATTTCAGTACCAGCAACTTTAGCTGTATATCCACTAATAAAATGATACATAGCTTGCCCTGCATCTAATTTACTTATTGGAGGTAAAATTCCGAATGCATCGCATGTTAAAAAGAAAATATTTTTAGGTGCACCTGCATAACTTGGTTCTAATGCATTTGCAATATGATTAATTGGATAAGCTACACGAGTATTTTCTGTTTTTGAAATGTTAGTGTAATCTACCTCACCGAACTGATTTTTGAATTCTATATTTTCAAGAAGGGCACCAAACTTAACAGCACCAAATATTTGTGGCTCTTTTTCTTGAGTTAAATCAACACATTTTGCATAACATCCACCTTCAAAATTAAATATTGAATTATCACCCCATCCATGCTCATCATCGCCAATTAATTGACGATTAGGGTCTGCACTCAATGTTGTCTTTCCTGTTCCTGATAATCCAAAAAATAAAGCCGTATCACCATTTTTACCAAGGTTGGCAGAACAATGCATTGAAAGTACTCCTTTGTCCTGAGGTAATAAATAATTTAATAATGAAAAGATACCCTTTTTTATTTCACCTGTGTAGGCAGTTCCACCGATAATAATGCACTTACGGGTTAAATTTAAGATTGCAAAATTATGCTGTCTAGTACCGTCAACTTTTGGATCTGCTTTAAACCCTGGAGCACATATGATATGCCAAGCAGGATTAAACTCTAAAATTTCGTCTTCTGTAGGCCTTAGAAACAAATTATTAGCAAAAAGATTACTCCAAGGATATTCAGTAACTACGCGAATGTTTAGTCTATATTTAGGGTCAGCACAAGCGAATGAATCGCGCACATAAACCTCTTTTCCTGTTAGATATGCAGTTACTCTATTGTAGAGAGAATCAAATTTTGAAGAGTCAAACTTAATATTTACATCTCCCCACCAAACGGTATCTTTTGTGATGTCATCAAAAACAATAAATTTATCTTTTGGTGAACGTCCTGTAAATTCACCAGTATCTACTGCTAATGCACCAGTGCTTGATAATACTCCTTCTCCTCTTAGAATTGTATCTTCAACTAACTCTGAAACGCTCAAGTTCCAATAAGCTGCTTCAACATTTGCTAAACCCAAGTAAGCTAAATCTGCTCCTTCGGCTCTAGTACCATAATTATTCATCTAAATTTATTTAAAATATTGACTGCGAATTTATGTTTTTTTACACAATAATTACCTAATATTAAATCATTGTTAATATTTGATTTTTAGTAGTTTATAATCTTAATGTGTTATGCTAACACTTTGTAAAAAAAATAAAAAAAAAGTGCCATACAATTATAACTTAATGGCACTTTTTGTATTTGAATTATTGATTATCCCCAATTAGAATTAGGATAAGCTCTAGGAATATATTGCATTTCTGCAAGCAAAAAACCTAAATGTTCAGAATGAATTCCGGTTCTACTTCCTTTTGCAAAGAATACTTTTTCAGGAATTTTTAATGTCGCTTCTTCTAGTGTTTGCAGAACAAGTTTTTCCCATTGTAACTTTATTTTGTTGTTGTCGCAAGCAATGCCGCTGGCAAGCAACAATTCATCAACATTATCCATTTCAAATAAGTCACCAGTAAACCTCCACAGATTATTTAATGCACTCTGCATACGTTCTTTACTTTCTGTTGTTCCATCTCCTAATCTCAAGGTCCAATCGCGGCTATGTCGCAAATGATATTCAATTTCTTTTAATGATTTAACTGCAATTGCAGAAATTGTTGAATCTTTACTATTTGCAAGTTCGGTATATTGGTAATACGTAAATGCATCAAAGAAAAATTGGCGTAAAATGGTATTCGCAAAATCTCCATTGGGTTGTTCGCAAAGCAAATTATTTCTAAAATAAATATCATCACGTTTAAAAGCCAAATCATCTTCTGTTCTGCCAATATTCTCTACTTCACTAGCATAGCTTAGCCAAGAACGTGACCTACCAATTAAATCTAATGATACATTGATAAGTGCAATATCTTCTTCAAGCTGAGGACCATGTCCGCACCACTCGCTTAACCTATGCCCAATAATCAATGTATTATCCCCTAAACGAAGTAGATATTCGAATAATTCTTTATTCATAATTTTATATTAGAGATATTTTACCCCTTCAGGTACTTTATAAAATGTTGGATGACGATATGGTTTATCATTCGATGGCTCAAAGAAAGAACCAGTATCTTCAGGAGTAGAAGCAGTAATAGCGTTTGCAGGAACTACCCAAATATTCATTCCTTCACTTCTACGTGTATAAACATCACGAGCACTCATTAAAGCCATTTCTGCATCTTGTGCGTGCAAACTACCTGCGTGTTTGTGAGGTATTCCTGGGCTTGCCTGTAAAAACACCTCCCATAATATACCTTGATTACTTTCTTGCATAACTTATTATTTTCGATAACAAACCTAATTAAAAATATGAAACGTTAAACAATTTCTCAGGCAAATTTCTAATTGCCATGCGATTTTTATTTATTCTATATCACAACAAATTTAGTTTCTTTAAGTTTAGTGTCAAATGCTTTTATTATGATTGCATTCCGGTTTTTAATTTTGAACTTTAATCTAAAATAGAATGTCTTTAACTGAATTTCAACTTGCAATACTTCGCGGAATACCAAGTGAATTGCCAACAGAAAAAATGTATGATTTAAATATTAACCATGCACCAAAACGCAAGAAAATATTAACACAAGATGAAACAAAACTTGCATTGCGAAATGCCCTGAGATATTTTGAACCAAAGCATCATATTGTTCTAGCTAAAGAATTTTTGCAAGAGTTAAATGATTATGGGCGAATTTACATGTATCGGTTTCGACCTGATTATGAAATGAAGGCTAGAAACATTAATGAATACCCTCATAAAAGTAAACAAGCTGCAGCTATAATGCTTATGATTCAAAATAACTTAGATTATGCTGTAGCGCAACATCCACATGAATTAATTACATATGGTGGCAATGGAGCAGTTTTTCAGAACTGGGCGCAATATCTATTGTGCATGCAATATTTAGCAAACATGACGGATGAGCAAACTTTAACAATGTATAGCGGACATCCTATGGGGCTATTCCCATCTCATAAAGAAGCTCCAAGAGTTGTGGTTACAAATGGAATGATGATTCCTAATTATAGCAAACCCGATGATTGGGAAAAATACAATGCGCTTGGTGTTACGCAATATGGACAAATGACTGCTGGTAGCTATATGTATATTGGGCCTCAAGGTATAGTGCATGGAACAACAATAACTGTTATAAATGCCGCAAGAAAAAAATTCCCTACAGAGATAGAGAGAAAAGGGAAATTATTTGTAACATGTGGCTTAGGCGGAATGAGCGGTGCACAGCCTAAAGCAGCAAAAATTGCAGGCTTGGTTTCTATCACTGCTGAGATAAATCCAAAAGCTGTAAAAACCCGTCACTCACAAAAATGGGTAGATGAAGTTTTTACTGATTTGAATGAATTAGTAACACGAACAAAAAAAGCGCAAGCTGCAAAAGAAGCTGTATCACTGGCATACCAGGGAAACATAGTAGATTTGTGGGAGTGTTTATTGCGTGCCGGAATCATGGTAGATATTGGCACTGACCAATCATCATTGCATAATCCATGGGCTGGAGGCTACTATCCGCAAGGTTTTTCGTTGGAAGAGTCGAATAAAATGATGGCTGAAGAACCAGAGAAATTCAAAAAAGAAATTCAAAAAACATTAGTCGCGCATATTAACGCTGTTAATGCTTTCGCAGAAAAAGGGATGTATTTTTTCGATTATGGAAATGCGTTTCTTTTAGAGGTTTCAAGGGCTGGAGGCGATGTTTGGGCAAACGGAAAAACGAACGAATTTAAATACAAGTCTTATGTGCAAGATATTTTAGGGCCTATGTGTTTTGATTATGGCTTTGGCCCATTTCGCTGGGTATGCACAAGTGCTAAGCCCGAAGACCTTGCCATTACAGATAAATTAGCACAAGAAGTGTTAGAAGAAATGTACAAAACTGCACCAGAAGAAATAAGGCAGCAGATGCATGATAATATTGTTTGGATAAAAGATGCACAACAAAATAATTTGGTGGTAGGCTCTCAAGCCCGCATTCTATATGCTGATGCAGAAGGACGCATGAAAATATCAGTAGCCATAAACAAAGCAATTACAGAAGGAAAAATTTCAGCACCAGTAGTTTTAGGAAGAGACCATCATGATGTTTCAGGCACAGACTCACCATATCGAGAAACTTCTAATATTTATGATGGTAGCAAGTTTACAGCTGATATGGCAGTCCAAAATTTTGTTGGAGATAGTTTTAGAGGTGCTACTTGGATTAGTTTGCACAATGGCGGCGGCGTTGGTTGGGGCGAAGTTATAAATGGAGGTTTTGGCTTAGTACTAGATGGCACAACAGATGCAGAACGTCGTGCAAAACAAATGTTGCATTGGGATGTGAATAACGGTGTCGCCCGCCGTAGTTGGGCACGCAACAAAGAAGCAAAGTTTGCAATTGCACGCGCAATGGAAATTGAACCCTTGTTGAAAGTTACTATTTCTAATGAGGTAAGTGAGGATATTTTGAATTTTTAAATTATGAAAGGTTGTTTATTAATAATTCTTTATTTTTTATTCCCATTCTATAGCTTGTCTCAAGTAAATTTAGAATTTAGTTACAAGCAAAAACCAATAATTACTCGCTTTAATTCAGTAAAGGTAATTAACAATCGTGATGCGAATAGTTTTTATGGTTTCGTTCAAAAAGGGCTTTCAAATAGAAAGGAATTCGTAACTTTTAATGGAACTTTTAATGATAGTATAGCTTATTTCTTTCTTACAAATTCTAGACCTGGGAAGGAATTAGTTATGATATTAAATGATTTTAATTTGAGTGAAAAAACTGAACAACATTCAGAAACAGGACGATTTAAGTTGAGTCTAAGGTTCTTTGAAAACGTTGAATCAAATAAATACGTCGAAATTTTTTCTATTGACACCGCATATGAATTTAATTCAATGGATGTTACAAAACACCTTCTAAATGAACCGACTAATCGATTTAATGAAATTTCAACAATCATAAATAAAATTACCAACCCTATTTCTGATATCAAGTATAGTTATTCTGAATTATTAAAAATTGATAGTATTGAAAAAATGAAAATACCTGTTTATTCAGCGTTTAATGTTGCAGAAGGTGTTTATAGAACATTTGAACAATTTAGTAAAAACAACCCTGATACACTAAAATATAAAATTGATGAAGAAGAGTCTGGAAAAATAAAAGTATTTGAGGTAACTAAAAATAGAAAAGGGAAACTTAAATTTAAAAAACTAGAACCAGTAGAACTGTATTCATTTACCTTTAATGGTAAACTTTTTAAAGCAAACTCTATGGGATTTTTTGAAATGTATAAACAAGGACTTGACTTTTATTATAATGGCCAAACCTCTTTCACCGTATCCCAATCAAAGGATTTTGATTCATTTAATTACTTTCTGACTGGCGGCATTGCTGGGTCATTAGCGGGAAGTTTAGCTCATGATATTCATTACAAAAAAAACAATTCAGACTATTTTACCTTCAAAATCAATTACAAAAAGGGTAACTCCATTTTGTATTCTTTTCCAAGATAGTTTTTAAGTTTTAATAGGATTTGAATGGCTTATTTGAGAAAAAAGATTAATTTAAAAATATAATGAGAAACTCAAAGCATAATAGAGTGTAAACTTAACTTAACAAACTCATCTTTTTTATTTTTTCTATTTTTTTTCATTGAGTTAAATATTAGGCAACCACTTATTATAAAAATAAAAAGTAATAAAAAAAGAATAGATTGTCTTGCTATTCAAATATTTATTAATCTCAAATAAATTGCAACTCACTTATCTGAGTAAATCAAAGCCACAGCGCTTGCGTTAACTCCTTCTTCTCGCCCAACGTAACCCATTTTTTCATTTGTAGTAGCTTTTATAGAAATACAATTTTCGGTTATATTCATAATCTTTGATAGGCAAAGAATCATTGAAGGAATATATGGAGCTATTTTAGGTTTTTCTAAAACTAGATTCGAGTCTATGTTGCCTATTTTGTAATTGTTTTTTTGAAGCAACTCAACTACTTGTTGCAATAAAATTTTACTGTCGATGTTCTTAAATTTATGATCCGTATCAGGAAAATGTTTTCCAATATCTCCAAGTGCTGCAGCTCCAAGCAAAGCATCACAAATGGCATGGATTAAAACATCTGCATCTGAGTGCCCCAAAGCACCTTTTGTATGTTCTATCTTAACCCCCCCTAACCAGAAATCTCTACCTTCTTTTAGTTGGTGCACGTCAAAACCAAAACCAATTTTAAATGGGAACAAATTTTAGAAGTATATAATATTAATCAGAAACTGGCCTAGATTTTTTTTCTCCTGCTTTATCAAAGTCGAATGCCAATGTAAAGCGGAATGTATTTGCTAATGGACTGTTCTGGCGATTTTGTGGAATTAAATATGCCCCATCAAGATGGAAAACATTGTATTTTAAACCAAAGCCTAAAGTAACGAATTTACGATTTCCTTTATATTGGCTTTCCCAAAAATACCCTGTTCTAATTGCAAAAACATTGTCATACCAATATTCTAAACCTGTGGCATAATTAATTTCCCTTAATTCTTCTTTGCCTCCTCCAGGAGCATCAGAAAATGATTGAAACAATCCTTGCGCAGGACTAACATCAGAAGGTTGACCAATTATTGTTGGTTTACCTGTATTAGGGTCTGTATAGTAAATAGCTGGAGTTGGGACTAAAAGCTTATTTAAATCTAATGCAAAGGTTATTTTATTGTATTGGTCTAAATTAATTTCCCATCCTGTACCTAGTCTAAGGTTGGTTGGTAAAAAATCATTTTTACCAGACTTGTTATACGACATTTTAGAGCCAATATTTGAAATGTTTATGCCAATATTAATGGCTGTTTTTTTATCACCCATATTTACTGCCTTTCTATATAAGGCTGAAATATCAGCAGCAACTGATTGTCCCGCACGGTAATTTTCACCTCCGGCAAATTGCCCACCAGTAAGGTTAGAATAAGCATATCTTAATGCAATACCCCCACTAAAATTTTCAGATAACTTTCTTGCGTAGGCCAAATCAACAGCAAATTCAGCAGGTTTAAATTGTCCAGTTTCAACACCATTTATATCTGTAAATACTATGTTTCCTAAGGAGAAATATCGCATAGACATGGCAATGGTTTGTCCGTTATTTATCTTTTTGAATGCTGATAAATATGCTAAATTTATATCAGGTACTAAGTTCTTTAACCAAGGAGTATAAGACATTGAAACTCCACCTGAGCGCTCCGCAAAAGCATATTTTGAAGGGTTCCAATGCATAGAATTTGCATCTGTTGAGGTAGCAACACCTGTTTCACCCATCCCGCCTGCACGAGAATCAGGACAAATCATCAAAACGGGAACCGCTGTTGTAATAGTGTTCAACTGCAATATTCCCAATGATTGTGTGTTTTGCCCAAATGACTTAGATAGCAAACAAACGAATGGTAGAAAGAAAACAACAATCAATTTAAACTTATTCATACTTGAAAATTTCATATTTTTAATGAGCAAAAGCAAAAATGCAAACCTACATAATATTAGAAAATACACAAAACCATTTTTTATTTGTTCAATAACGAATATAAAGAAGTATTATTGTGTTGCAAATTGAAATTTTAATTTAGTAGGACTAATTTTTCAAATTGTTCAGCAATTGTGCCATCAGTTGCTGTTACCTTTAGTTTGTAAACGTAAACTCCTTTTCCAATTTTGTCGCCATAGTCATCCAACCCATCCCAATGTATATCTTCACTTCTAAAGCCTGTAGTAGGTATATTTTCTATAATGCTTTTTACTAATTTACCTGACACTGAAAATATTTGTATTTGAACTTCAAGGTTTTGACAAGGTTTGTTATGCTCAAACATAAAAGTTGTATTTGTAGTAAATGGGTTTGGATAATTTAAAACATGATTTAAGGCAAGATTTGCAGTTTTTGCAACGACAAAATCAATACTTGCATCACTTGAATTATTGTAAACATCCCAAACTTTAAATTTTACGTTATGTGGACCTTCTGATAAAGAATTAAAACCATAAAGAACATTACCTTTTTGATAGCTATTTAGCTCCGACTGATAATAATCATTAAGTGTAATTGACTTGTCTGTTTTGCCATCAAGCACAGCACTAATGTCGTGACCAATTCCATTACCTACAGTATTTACTCCATTTTCATCTTCAATAATGGCTATTAATTTCGGGTTTTCATTTGTCAGACTACCACTTATAAATTTATCATCATTCATAAATAGTTTCACAGTAGGTCCTGCATTGTCTGTTGGAGCATTTTGATTTACTCCGCCAATAAGAAAATTTTCGTAAAATCCTGTAGCGTCTGTAGCATCTGATTCTGCATAGTAGCTTATTCTTCCACTTCCGTATTGATATGCAATGTCTTTAGGTACAATAAATTCAAAACTAAAATTGCCTTTTGTTACGCTTACTTTTCCTTTATAAATTATGCTTTTTCTAATGCCTACATTTACTTTACTACTTCCACCATCATTACCTAAGGTTTTTATTATACTACTTTTGTCGTAGATAGTTGGATAAATTAAACCACTAAAATTATTGAGTTTTGTATTGTTCTTATCGCAAACAAAACCAGTTACTTTAACCTTACTCAATGCTTTTAATGTATCAATTGTATAGGTATCTTTTAGAACCTCAACTTTTACAGTATTTACTTTATATTCAGGAAAATCCAAGGTTAATGCAGGGTCGCCCATTAATGCAAACTTTCTGGCATTTGTGCCCGCTACTGACGAATTGTTTTTAACCAATCTCAATACTTCACCAAAGTGTTTATAAGTATTTAAAGTTGAGTCTCTATCGAATAGTATGTTATAAAAGGTATTATTAAGTGCCTTATTTGCTGATTGGTAAACCAATCGGGTTGTCGTTGCAAGTGCTATTCCACCTCCATCGCTTTGCAGTATAGTAAGCTCACCTGCGGATGTTCTTGCAGGGTCGTCGTACCTTGTAAACTCGCAAGTAGCAGTAACAAAGAAAGGGTACCTACCTTTGTTTTTCCACTTTTTAATGTCGTCAACACCAAGTACTCTTTCAGCAGCCCAGCCTACCTCTCCACCATGTCCAGAATAATTGATAATTAATGCACCTTTATTCATCCTTTCATTAAAGGCAGTATTTACATCTGGGTAACGCTGTCCGCCAGCATCGGTAATTTGCTTATAAGTATCTAAATATATTTTCTCTATGTTAATTTGCTTAGCCTTAGCATTAATAATTGTTGCATTTGATTCAGCATCTCCTAAATGCAGATTAGAGTCTTCGTCATCAGAAATTAATGTTATAATATTCCTCCAGTCTCCATTAACATTTGCTGTCGCTTCCGAATTACAACAACCAACACAATTAGCATCAGCAATTGGTAGAGGTTTTTTAGATACATAATCTAATATTTTATCAACCATTGCCTTAGCTTCGTCAAGCGTTTTTGAAGGTAATCTACCAATGGCGATATCAATTGGTGAAGAAGCACCCTCACTTTCGTTATCATCTAGTAATCCAAAAAAATCATCCGTACAATAAGAGTTTATCAAATCAAGAGAAGCTGCAGACTCATAAACAGGAATAAAGTTAGTGTTGCCATTTGTGCTCCTAACTCTATTATTGTATGATGCATCACCAAAAAGCAATAAATAATCAGGTAGCTCAATTTGGTTTGAAGCACGGTCATATAACATTTTACCAAAAATTCTTAATCCAGCCAAGTCTTGCATCCCTCCAGAAAACTCATTATAAATTTGTTGAGGAGTTACAACAATTACTTTTAGATTGTCTTTTTGTTCATGCATTTTCTTCAACCTTTCAGCTTCAGCTAAAAACATAGGATGTGAAATAATAATCATGTCCTTATTAGCAGTTGCATGTAAGTTTTGATTCGGGACTATGCCAAATGAAAATGGTTCAAGGAATGCAGTTGTATTAGGATTAAAAGCAATATATTCATTAAGGGAATTTGTAGTGGCACTAAATGTAATGGTACTATTAGAGAAATCTGATAGCTGAATAAATGCTTGCGTTGGATTTGTTACATTGAGTACCATTGTATTTGCTTGAGCATTGCCTATAATAAACTTAGAAACAATATTTGGACCTACACTCTTTTTATCACGAAACAATACTTGATTTGTATAGAGTTTAAGTTGGCGTCTTGTCACTAATTCAATAAAATTAAGATATCCAAACCCTGAGCTGTACAATGGGTTTTTTAAAAAGTCAATTTGTACAGATAAGTTAGATGCAACAGGTTTAAATTTTAGACACAATGAGTCTTCAGTACCCATATCTAAAGTATAAACTGTATTTCCAGAACCTAATGAAGGAGCTGACGGCGGACTAACAGTTTTAAGTGCACCCTGACAGCTTACCTTAAATGTTGCTGGAGGATTTGAAGATGAAAGGAAGGAAGCTTTCACAATAGCAGAATCTAAAAAGTCAATGTTGGGTGATTGAAAATCGAAATTATAAGTCAGTTGATTATCAAACTTTTCACCAAAGAATTCACGTCCTGATATTCTCATATTTGAAGCCTCTTTTTCATAGAATTGTAAATCATCGAAACTTGTAACCGTATAGTTTGGTTGTTCATCAGTTTGAGGAACGCTTGAATAGCGCAATCCTGGTCCAATGTCAACATTTATAAAATAATAAGATGTGTCTGAATATCCATGTAATACATGCCTATATCCCGAACAACTATTAGATGTCTCCCATTGATGTGGGCCATGCGCATAGAACCAAAAATGGTCCAAACTGTCAAACCTCGAATCATTCTCACCTTCCACCATGATAGGATTTTCAATAAGGTCATCAATTCGTGGTACAGAATTTAAAAATGCTAATTGTTTTCCGCCATTACCATAAACTCTAATGTTTTGAGGGTTAATACTATTTACATCAGCACCCAATGTTTTCAAAAAATTGTAATTGACTTTGTAAATTCCATCTTTTGTAACACCAATTTTAAACCAAGTTCCAGAAGCTAGAACAGAGTTAGAGGCATAACTTGTTACTGCGATTTTTTGAAATAAATTAGCTTTTGAAATAATTTCAATCGAAAAAGAAGTTAATTTTTCTATGGTATTGTTATTTTTTCGAAAAGGCAAAATAGTTACTGAAACAAATTTCTCTTTGCGTTCAATTTTAGTTTCAAAACTTATTTTACATTCTTTTTCAATAGCTATTTTATTTAATAAAAGTTTTTCTTGCTCTGTAAGAGCTATATAATTTTGCTCCTTTAAGATAACTTCTGATACCGTTTGATTAGTGTTTATTTTTTTTTGATAAACAAATGATGGCAATGGAGAAGGCAAATCTAAAAGCGCACCTTCAAAAGTTAAGAAAGATATTTTTACACCTTCTATCGAATTATCCTCACTAATTCCATTCCAATTTAATTTTATTTTCTCGCTAACCATATTACCTGCAAATGCGTAATTGTTATAAGTAAATACTGAGATAATAATGAAAATTTTAAAATTTAGTTTCATGAATAATAATAATAATAAGTGCTAATAAACGAAGATGTTAAGAAATTATTGTCGAATCTAAAAAATAAAAAATATATTTGTGTATTAAGGGTTAATAAAATATGTTTGTAAAATAACTTTTTTGAAAAGGTCAAAACTTATGTCGAAAAAAATATCGAGATTAATAGTATTAGCATTATCAGTTTTTATATCTTATGATGTAAATTCACAAGATTTGCACTTTACCCAGTTTTATGCCAATCCCTTATATCTTAATCCAGCTTATGCTGGATCAGTTCGTTGTCCAAGGTTTGTTGCAAATTATAGAAATCAGTGGCCTGGATTAGCAGGAAATTTTGTTACTTATTCTGCTTCTTTCGACCGTCATTTAGATGATTTAAATGGAGGAATAGGTGTTATGTTTACAAGCGATAGGGCTGGTCAAAATTCAATTGGTTCAAATGCCATTAGTGGTTTTTATTCATACCAATTAAGTTTAAGTCGTAATTTTTCTATGAGGGCAGGGCTACAAATAACTTATAATCAATCAAGAATAGACCCATCAAAATTTTCTTTTTCCGATATGATTGATACTAAATATGGGTTTGTATTAAAAACTGCTGAATCATTCCCAGTTTTAACAAAAGATTATGTTGATTTTTCTGCTGGAGTCCTCGGTTTTAGCAAAAAGTTTTTTGGAGGAGTCGCTGTACATCATATTACACAACCTGACCAGTCTTTTATAATGAATAACAGTAGCTTACTACCAATGAAATTGACTGTAAATGCTGGAGCATTTTTTAATATTGATAATGAAACATCAATTTCTCCTAATATAATTTTTCAGCAGCAAGCCACTTTCCAGACTTTAAATTTAGGGTTATATTTTACAAAAGGACCCTTTGTTTCGGGTTTATGGTATAGAAATGGGGATGCTCTAATTGCTTTGGTGGGTTTTCAAATGAGAGGTTTCAAGTTTGGATATAGCTATGATATAACCATTTCAAAATTGCGAAATTCTCAAGGCTCTCATGAAATTTCTGCAAGCTATAAGTTGTTTTGTAAAAAACCAAAGAAGACCTTTAATACCACAAATTGTCCAGCCTTCTAATATTTTTGTAACCTTTTTAAACAACTTTCTGTAAAAAGATTATTTTCAAACAATATTTTTTCTATTTTAGCGTTTTGTAATTATTAGATTAATTAATTATCATGAATATGAACATAAAAAAAATTGCTAACATTTTTGTTGCATTTGCAATTGCTCTCCTACTCTCTTCATGTAGTAAAGACATTTCAAATTCTACTGGTTGGGAGTATAATAACTCTGACAATGGAGGTTTTGAAAAAGTTCCTTATGTTGAGCAAGAAACAGGTCCTGGTTTAGTTCTTATAGAAGGAGGTTCTTTTACAATGGGTCGAGTAGAACAAGACGTGCTTTATGATTGGAATAGTATTCCACGTAAAGTTACCATTTCTTCATTTTACATGGACGAATCAGAGGTTACAAATATTCATTACAGAGAATATTTATATTGGTTACGTAATGTTTATGGTACTGATTATCCAGAAGTATTAAAGAAAGCACTACCTGATACTTTAGTATGGCGCGATAAGCTAGCATTCAATGAACCTTATGTAGAATATTACCTTCGTCATCCAGCTTTTGCTGAGTACCCTGTTGTTGGAGTAAATTGGTTACAAGCAAATGATTTCTGTTCATGGAGGACTGACCGTGTAAATGAAATGATACTTATTCGTGATGGAGTATTGACCTTTGACCCTGCAAATTGGGTCAATCAAAATAACTTTAACACAGATGCATATTTAGCTGGGCAATATGAGGGTACTGTAAATAAATTATTACCTGATTACAATCCAAAAGGAAGCGGTGAAAGAAAGGTAAGAATGGAAGATGGTGTTCTACTTCCACGTTATAGGCTGCCAACTGAAGCTGAATGGGAATTTTCTGCTTTAGCTTTGATAGGAAATAATACTGACGAAAACATTACTGATAGGAGATTATACCCTTGGAACGGACATTATGTAAGGAATGACCAAGAAGCAAATATTGGACAAATGATGGCTAATTATAAGCGTGGAAGAGGCGACAATATGGGTGTTGCAGGCAATTTAAATGATAATGCTGATATTACGGCACCTGTGCTTTCATACTGGCCAAATGATTACGGATTGTATAATATGGCTGGTAATGTTTCTGAATGGGTAATGGATGTTTACAGACCATTAACAAATGAAGACAAAACAGATTTCCGTTCTTTTCGTGGTAACGTTTTTAAGACAAAAGTCCTAAATGATGAAGGACAGATTGATGCAAAACTTGAAGAAGTACTAAAGGATACTGTTACAGGGCAAATTTTAGGTTTACCAGGACAAGTTAAATGGAGAAATGTTGACGTAGAAAAAGATAATTTAAATGAGAGAAGAAACTACCGTCGTGCGGATAATATTAACGAATTAGATGGTGATATTCAGAGTCAAGTAACAGATGATTGGAAGGCCAAGCCTGAACCTGAGAAACAAGAATCGGATGGTATGTATAAATATGGTGCAACCAGTATGATTGACGACAAATCACATGTTTACAAAGGAGGCTCTTGGAAGGATCGTGTTTATTATATGAATCCCGGTACAAGAAGGTTCTTAGACGAAAAATTAAGTACCGATTACATTGGATTTAGATGTGCTATGACAAGAGTCGGAAGCCCAGTTGGATTAGGAGCACCAAAAAAATAATTTCAATTATTTATGGTAATTTAAGTTGACATCTAAATATACTTTTATTTTACGGTATTTAATTTTATACCAATATGATTTGTGAATTATGTCAATAATTTACAATTCTTACAGTGGTGAATACCGATAGGAAAGATGTTTGGAGCAAACGCAGCAAAGCAAATTTGGACCATTACGTATATCACATCGGTATTATCAATCAGATTGACTGATTTCTATTCTTCTTCTGGGTTATTTTTAGTTAAGTAAATATCTATAAGTCCATCAGGAGCATTTAATATAATTTTTTTTTCTTGCTTATTAACTTCAACTATAAAATCGTCAATTATTGGAATCAATATTTCTTTTGCATTAAATTTTATTGAAAAGATTTGCTGGTGAGGATAATCAAGAACATCTTCAATTATTCCAATTGCGCCAGCTCTAAGGTCAATAGCTTTATATCCAATAATTTCGTGAAAATAAAACTTTTTCCCTTCTAGTTTTGGCAATTGTTCTAGCGGCAAGTATACCGAACAGCCAACAAAAATCCTAACATCAGATACATCTTCAATTTCTATAATTAGTTCTTTACTTTTATGTGGTTTAGAGTTACTTACAAACAAAGGCATCAGACTATTGCTAAGTTCAACAAAAACACCATCTAAATTTGAATAGTCATTTGCATTGTCAACATCCAATTTTATTGTTAAACTATTGCCAATTCCATGTTTTCCTGATACATATCCTAGGTAATAAACATCTTCTTTATTCATTTTTTAATTTTAGTAATATTTGACTGAGGTTACCTGCTATGACTGACCATTTGTGATTAGAAATAATAAATTTATAGGCTTTATCTGCCAAAAGTTCTCTTAGATTTTCATTTTCTAATAATTCAATAATTTTTTTTGCAAACTCTGTTTCACTATTTGCTATTAATAGCTCTATGTTTGCATCTGCTTTAAGTGCATTATTAGCCTCGGTAGTTGTAATACAAGGAGTAAAGCAGGCCATTGCTTCTAATAGCTTATTCTGCAATCCGGTATTCATAAATAATGGACCCACAAATATTTTTGACAGATAAAAATATTCTCTAATGTCATCTACTTTTCCTGTTATGATAACATTTTTTGATGCTAGAGATTGTATTTTTTTGGTTGGTGAAGTGCCAACAATAACAACTCTAGAATCTGGATATGTTGCCCAAACTAAAGGCATTATTTTTTCAACTAAAAATAGAGCACCTTCTATGTTTGGTGGATAAGCCATATTACCGGAAAAAACTACTTCAAATTCTTTTTTATTAGCAGATGAGGATGGCTTATAGTAGCTTAAGTCTACACCATTCGAAATAATTTCTATTTCATTTCTGTTCGGATGAGGAATTAATTCACGGTCTTGTTCTGTTATAATAAAATGTTTTTTATATAATTTAAATACCTCGAATTCGTAATTTTTTAATCTTGCATATTCAAGTATTAATAAATATTTTTTTAACCAAACCTCCTTTTCTATTCTTTTTTCAATCCCAATACTCAGGACATCCATATAGTCGATAACCTTTGGAATGCTATTATCTCTTGCATATTCTGACATCCTAATTAACTGATAAAAAATAATATCAGGTTTCTCATTTTTTACTACTTCATTAATCTTTCTCTTAAAATTATTATTCGTGAAATAAGCAACTTGAAAGGGCAACTTATTTAAAATATTTTTTAGAAGGCTAATTAAAATTTGAAATTTAGTTAGATTATAAACATATATTTTTTCGCAGTATTGACTCAGGTGTTCAATAGTACCAGCTTGAGTTTTAGAATCATTAATTGCACATAATATAATATTGTTATTAAGTGATAACTCTTTAATAAAATGATAGGCACGTAACTTGTCTCCTTTATCAAGCGGATATGGAATACGTGAAGTCAAGAATAATATCTTCATAAATTACTATGCAATTGCCCAAACCTACATGATTTTTTTATCATAAAAAACTGAACTCATTTTATTACCTTTTTCTCACAAAAAAGGCTACCAAGTTGGGTAGCCTTTTTTATTTTTAATCGTTTGATAATTATCTACTAATAACAATTTTCTCAGTGTACACATTATCGCCGTTTGTTACTTTTACTAAGTAAGTGCCAGCAGCAGCGTTACCCATATTTATTTCGCGTAAGCCTTGGTAAGAGGTAGCATCTATGCTCACCATACGTTGACCCACCAAACTAAATACTTCAACTGTTGTTGCACCTTCTTTTTCAGTGCCAAAGTTCACAAACAATTTATTGCTATTTGTATAAATAGAAACATTGTTATTTGCTTTAGCAATTGTTTCTACTTTACTCGCTTTTGTATCGCCCACATGCAAGAAGAAACGGCTACCAACATTTCCTTCAGGTAAGTTAAACGATACATTAGCATTTGCTTTTAAGTTGTAAAAAGTGCTTGGGCTTGTGCTGCGGTCTTCTAACATCAATGCTTCTTGTGCATTCACAAATTCAGCACTTGAGTTGTCTATACCAATAGTCCAGTTACCAGCAGTTGGTGCTACCACTCCTATTGGAATAACTTTACCTACTGTACCTTCTGCAAGGTAGTTGAAAACAGTATTGGTACCATCAACAATGGTGTATATGTATGGGTGTGTTTCACCAGCCATCATCAACTTACCAATGTCAGTTTTGTCAAGACCATCTTCAGCATTTTCTTTCACACCTAATACACACTCATCAAAGTTGGTTTGCATGGCAGTTTCTCTAACTTGTAAACGTAATAAGCTAGGCTCCTCAGTATTAAAGAACATACCGCTACCGAAGTCGTACTTGCGCATAGTATTATTAAAAGTAATGTTTGGCGAACTGCTCATTACTACCCAAAAACCTGTTGAATGACCCATATACTGTGCATTACCAATTGTTCTTGCGTTTAGGCCAGCACCTTGTACACTACCCGCAAGGGGAGATTGTGCACCTTGAGCACGTACCACATAATTTCCATTATTGTAATAGTAAACAGCTGCATAATTCAAATCACCTTGATTAGCAGTTATAAAAGCATCAACATCAATAGTACTAGGGTATGGATTACCAATTAGGTTATTGCCTTGTGCTAGTCCAGTTAATGAGATGCTAGCATCATTTTGTGGTGTACCATCAACATCAATACGTGTATTGCCAGGTACTGTTATACTAAATCCACGACCAGCGTCCATAGTTTTAGCAATACCATTTCTCCAAATTGTACCGCCAGGATTGTTATTGGTAGCAGCAACATCATAATACCAAGAGTTTGGCCAAATGCTAGGTTGGTAATTTACATTATTTGTATACAAATAGTTTGATGGGGAACCTACAACACTAAAATCGTCACCATAGTTAGCTGCTACAGAATTTGCATTACTTATAGGCGAAGAAACATAGTGTGCTGCAGAATAAGCAGTAGGACCCATTTTACGTTCAATAGTTACATTGCCCGTGTAAGTACCTGTACCACTCACTATTTGACCAGTACCAAATGTTTCACCATTTAGTACGCCATCAATTGCACGAACCACTAACTTATCATTAGTATTAATTGTACCAGTTAAATTAGTTAATAGTTTAGTAACCTGCAACGATGCAGCAGGCTCAATTGTTAAAGTGCCAGAACTTAATTTGGTAAAATTATCTACTAACCAAGTACCACTAATTGAAGTTGCCCCAGGAGTGATTGAAGTTTGAAGAACCGGTTCATTAGATGTAGCATTAGGGATAGTGGTAGATTTTACCCGCACATAATTTTGAGGGGCAGTGCCATAAGTAGAGGCACTACCAGAGAAAGCCAAATTACTACCTGCCCCAGTTAAAGTAATGGTAGCACCATTTTGCACCCTCATGTTTTTAACTGCTGCAAAGTTATTTAACACCGGCTTTACCGCTATATTTGGTATTGTTACATCATCACTAGGTACAGGTAACACACTACCCGTCCAGTTTGCAGCTGTATGCCAGTTGTTTGACACTCTGCCCAACCAAACGTGTAATGCGGGTGTCATGTTACTTTCAAAGGCACCAATATCACTGGCGTTACCAGCTCCTGTGTATCCAAGAGCACCAAACCTGATGTTACCATTTTTGTCGGTTGTTATACCCAAATTACTCACCGTACCACCACTTTCTGCAAGTGTTGGCATGGTTGGGTTTATTTCTAAATAACCTGTTAAAGCAGCATCTAAAGTTGTAAACTGTGTATTCTCCACAACACTGCTTTGTTCTCTGTTATTTTGAGCAATTGCAAAAGCTTTATAAGCACTAAAGTTTTGTAAGTTGGTTACACCATCACTAAATATAAAGTTACTGGCCAATGCAGAGTCTTTTACAAAATATAGGTTATTGTCGGAAGCAGCAGCAATGTTGTTACCAATACCACTACGCTTAATAACACTAACACCTCCAGTACTATTTTCGGAGTTGTTGATAAATATGTTATTGCGTAAATCAAGCACACTAGCATTGTCAAACAGTAACGCTGCCGAACCAAATCCAGCAGTTGTATTGCTATCGTTTAATACTATAGTATTAAAATATACTTTTAGAGTGGCTCCAGCTGTGCCTAATACGTCAATTCCTCTTAGGTCGGTTGCTCCTGCAGAGTTGGTGGTATGCATATCACCAATTACATTATTTTGGATGATACCTTTTCGAGTAGCAATATTATCGTTTACTTCAATACCCGTTAGTTTTCCTGTACCTACATTACGTATTTTACCAATGCTGTTAGCTTGTATGTTAATGCTATCGCTATCAGATACTTTAATACCTACAGCAGAGTCACTAATGGTACGTAAGTTTTCTACTTTGTTGCCCGATATTCTTTGTGTGTGTGTTGTACCATTGCCAGCATGTAAAATACCATACACGGCGCCGCTACCTGTTGTTCCGGTGTTTAGTCCTCTTACAATATTATTGTTACTTGTGTTAGTGTGTGGGCCGCCAGTACTATTACCAGCATGCAAAATACCATAGGTATTACCACTACCAGTATTACTCACATTGGTAATTGTGTTTCCTACTCTTGATCCACTTCGCGGTCCACCTGTACTATTGCCAGCATGTAAAATACCATAAGTAGAACCACTACCAGTACCTTTTACATTGTTGATGGTATTGCTTACTGAACTGCTGCTATGCGGCCCACCTGTACTATTGCCAGCATGTAAAATACCAAATGTAGCACCAGTACCATTGGTGGTTATGTTGGTGATGACATTACTTACTGAACTACTACCACGTGGTCCACCGGTACTATTGCCAGCATGTAAAATACCGTAGGTAGCACCAGCACCATTGGTGGTTATAGTGTTTATAGTATTACTTACTGAATTGGTATTGTGCGGCCCTCCAGTACTATTGCCAGCATGTAAAATACCATAGGTAGCACCAGCACCATTGGTGGTTATGTTGTTGATGGTATTTGATGTTGAAGTAGTGGTAGAACTAGTTGGAGAGGCAACGTTATTTGTTGAAATACCAGCTGTAGCTCCAGTGCCATTACCAGTTAGATTAGTAATTCTATTGCTTGTGGTATTAACACTATGAGGCCCGCCGGTACTATTACCAGCATGTAAAATACCATAAGTAGCACCCGAACCACCCACAGGATTTGTTAAG
>JBEIDK010000020.1:0-37813 GCA_040383485.1 Flavobacteriales bacterium | reverse complement strand
GCGTCCATATATCAAATATCGTTTTTGAATTGTATCCTTTTGCTTCGCAGTTCTTGAAAAAATTTTCACGAACCTTATCAAATTCATTTCGTTTTTTAAACTTCCAACTCATTCCACGTCTTAAGTAATCTGCCTCGGCTAAGGTGAGTCCCGCAAAAAAATGTCCTACCCTAATTACATCTTCTTGATACACCATTACACCATACGTCTCATGCAACAATTCATATAATTCCGGAATTTCTTGTCGTGCTTTTTCTCGATAAGCTACATCACGGTAGCGCAAAATATATTCACGCATCATACCGCTTTTACTCACCCCAGGTCTTATAATAGAACTTGCTGCTACCAAACGCAAATAATCATCAGCCTTAAGTTTAGCTAGTAGCATGCGCATAGCTGGTGATTCAATATAAAAACAACCTATACATTTTCCTAAACTTAAAAGCTTTTTCACTTCAGTATCATTTTTAAATTTAGGAATATCGTGTGCATCAATATCGATATTTCTATTTTGCTTAATAATGGTTACAGCATCTTTAATTTTTCCTAATCCACGTTGACTTAAAATGTCAAACTTATAGAGGCCAATGTCCTCGGCCTCAATCATACTAAACTGATTTGTAGGATAACCTTTAGGTGGCATAAACGTTGCAGAGTAACATGTTATAGGTTTCTCGGAAATAAGTATACCACTGGAGTGTATGCTCAAATGACTTGGAAAGCCCTTTATAAGTTGGCTATACTGTAGCACTAGCTTCCCCAATTCATCTACATTCTCAAAAGATTTTAACGACTGTAGTTTATCAATTTCATTAGGTGGCAATCCAAAAACTTTACCCAATTCGCGTGTTACTGCATCGTGCTGAAATGTAGAATAAGTGGCCAGTAATGCTGTTTTATCATAACCATAGGTATCGAAAATATAGCGTGTAATATCATCTCTATCTGTCCACGAAAAATCAATATCAAAATCAGGCGGATTACTTCTGAATGGGTTTATAAAACGTTCGAAATACAATTCTAACTCCACTGGGTCTACATCAGTAATACGCAACAAATATGCTACTAAGCTATTGGCTCCACTTCCGCGTCCAACATAAAAGTAATTTTTATGCCGTGCATATTTTACAATATCCCAATTAATTAAAAAGTATGATGCAAAACTCATGTCACCAATTACTTTTAGTTCTTTATCAATCCGCTGCATCACTTCGCTACTAGGATTTGTATACCTATATGGCAGACCCTTCATACACTCACTTCGTAGCAATTCAATGTCTTCATTTACACTAGCGGTGTAATGTTTTTTGTTTTTGTTGGCAAATTTTCCATATTCGAAATCAATGCTGCAGTTGCTTAAAATTTCTTCAGTATTTTTAATGATGTTTGGATAATCAGCATAGGCGGCAAACATTTCAGCTTTGGTATAAATAATTGCATCGGGCGTAGATTGTTCTGATTTCTCAAGCTTACTCAACAAAGTATTTTTATCAATGGCTCGTAATAATCTATGTGAATTAAAATTTCTTTTTGTAATGAATGTAGCCGTTTGTAAAGCAACCATTCTTTTGTACTTTCTTGATGCTGGTAAAAACTTTAACCTCAGTACATCTTTTACGTTAATGCCAACATATTCGTTGTTACGTAATGGCCAATTGGCATAGCTTTGCCATGGATAAACGATAAAAACATTATCAAATTCTGGAGCTTGCTCTTCAAACTCTTTATTGTTATGAAGATGATGTGATAAGTGTTCGTTTAACTCTTTAAATCCAATATTATTTTTTGCAATACCAACATACTTTTGCTGCACCCCATTTCTAAAATCAATGCCTAAAATTGGTTTAAGTCCCTTTTCATTAGCAATCCTAAAAGCATCTAAACATGCCGAAGTATTATTAATATCAGCTATTACAAAATTTTGATAACCTTTATTTACAATGTCACATAGCAATTCTTCTGTTGACAGTGTACCATAACAAAAACTATAATATGTGTGACAATTAAGCAGCATGATTCAACTCTTTTCAGGTTTTTGAATGGGCTCGTCGTTGCTTTTGCCATTAAACGGATTAAAGTTATGTAACTTTACACCCATGCCAATGGCTCGAAATATGGCATCTTTACCGTACCTATTTCTAAGCTTGTCCATGGCTTGATACAATTGTAAATTTTCAACGGTATCATTAAATAAATCGGTTTGGTATGAACCATGCACCAAATGACTAAACCTAATGCCAACAAGCCTTATGAGCATTCGCTTTTGATATAATTTTGCGAATAACTCTTTTACTTTATCAATCAATAAATTGTCTAATGTTGTGTAAGGTATGCGTGCTTGCATGGTATAAGTATTAAAATCGGAATACCTTATTTTTACTGTTACACACGATGTTAATTTTTCTTCCTTGCGAAGTTGATAAGCCAATTTTTCTGTCATGCTAATGAGTACTGCTCCAAGATGCGCCACGTCGATGGTATCTTTCTCAAAGGTACATTCGGTTGAAATTGATTTACGTTCGGAATACTGCTCTACTGGGGTATTATCAATTGCGTTTGCTTTTTTCCAAAGCAAAATTCCGTTTTGTCCCAACACTTGTTCCATCAATTGTATGGGCATATCTTGAACGGTTTTTACTTTTTCTACACCCATTTGTCGCAAGGTCAAATAGGTTTTATCGCCTACCATCGGAATTTTTTTTACCGACAAGGGTGCTAAAAAACCTTTTTCGGTTCCAAACGGAATCTCTCTTTGTCCGTTAGGTTTAGACTCGCCTGTACCTATTTTTGCAACTGTTTTATTGGTCGACATGGCACAAGATATAGGCAATCCGGTTTCTTTAATAATTCTTTGCCTGAGTTCTGTTGCCATTTTATAACAACCAAAAAATTTATCCATTCCAGTAAGGTCAATATAAAATTCATCGATAGACGCTTTTTCATATACAGGTACGTCTTCTTTAATAATATCAGTAATAATGTTTGAGTAATAACTATATTGCTCATGGTCGCCACGTTTAATAATTGCCTCAGGACATAGCTGACGTGCCAATTTCATGGGCATTGCCGAGTGTACACCGTAAGCACGTGCCTCATAGCTGCACGATGCCACTACTCCCCTATCACTACCGCCACCAATAAGCACTGGCTTGCCAAACAATGAACTATCGTTGAGGCGCTCAACCGATACAAAAAATGTATCTAAATCCATGTGTGCGATTGTGCGATTCATTTATTAAGGTCTATTATAACCTTGTCTTATGTCGCAAATAATTGCGAATAAAAACAAACTGTAAAAATTTGTATGTATTAAGTTTTTCTTGAAACATTAGCCATCAATAAAACTAACGCAATTTACTAATTATTTTAGCTACACAATACTAAGTATTTTAGCAAAATGAAATGCGATACAAAAACATCAATAAAATGAATGGCTGTAGAGCCAATAATTTTATTAACAATCGAGAAAAATAGAGAAAGTAAAAAATAGAAGTGATTTTGAATATCAAAAAAAATGGTAAACTCTAAACTTGAGCTGTGCTTATCATTTTAGCATTATTATGCTGAACAATATCCAATATTTTATAATTAATTAATTGCTTCACATTCAAGTAATCGTCCCATTCACTACTATTTACAAAGTAAAGCACAAGTATATCTATACCTCCCTTAGGATTAATCTCATAAAAACGTACTCGTGAATCTTCGTTTATTAAATCAACCTCACTAATTGCATCTTGTATTTGCAATATGATATTTTGTATTTGTTCATTAGAAGTTTCATTTACCAATGAAATTTTAAACCTAACTCTTTGCAAAGTTTTGAGAGTTATGTTATCAAGTACTCCTTCAATTAACTTTTTATTTGCTACGGTAACAAAACTTTTCTCAACAGTTCTAATTCTTGTACTTCTAAAGCCAATGCGTTCAACATTGCCTCTAATTCCGGCAACGTCTATTAAATCGCCAACAGTAAATGGCTTATCAAAGAATATTGTAAAAGATGCAAGCAAATTTTCTAACGATTCTTTAGCCGCTAGTGCAATAGCTAAACCACCAATACCTAAACCAGCAATTAAACTAGCCACATTTAGCTTAAATACTAGACCAAGAGTAAAAAACAAAGAAATAAGTGTAATACATATCTTTAAACCTTCTTTAATAAATGGCACCAATTGGTCATCATACAATGATTCCGTTTTCTTTGCCTTTTCACGCAGTATCAATGAAAAATAATCCGTCAATCTTAAAATTATCCAAGTAAATGAAGAAATAATTGCAATTTGAAAAGATTTAAAAACAACCATCTTTAATCCAAATAAATGACGTGGAGCCAAGTCCCAATATATAGGAAACGATAACCTATCAAAAGCAAAATAGATTGTTGTGATACTAATAAATAATCCAAAAGGCTTTTTTAGTAAGTTTAAAAAATCCTCAATTCCTACCTCAACTGCTTGTTTCTTAAAAAAACGATAAACAAGTTTTACCAATGATTTTGACAAGAAATGACGCAGTAATAATCCTGCTAATAGTATAGCACCAAACCAGCAATAGCTTTCTATTGAGTTACCTAAAAACGTTTTAGAAAAAATTTGGTTGTTCATATTAATTAGTTTGGCTACAAATGTACAATAGCAAGTTTAGAATATTATTTTTGGCCATTAAAAAATATTAATGAACAAGTTTTTAATTGTTGGTTTAGGAAATATAGGTTCCGAATATACTAATACCCGCCATAATATAGGTTTTAAAGTTGTTGATGAAATTGCACAAAATGCGAACACAAAATTTAGAACAGATAGGTTGGCGGACATTTGTGAAATTAAATTTAGAGGAAAAACATTTGTTCTAATAAAACCAAGCACCTTCATGAACCTTAGCGGTAAAGCAGTTAACTACTGGATGCAAGCCGAAAAAATTGTTCAAGAGAACGTATTGGTAATAACAGATGATTTAGCTTTGCCATTTGGTACATTAAGGATGAAAGGCAGTGGCGGAAGTGGTGGGCACAATGGCCTAAAAAACATTGAACTAATACTTGGCAATGCTAGCTATACTAGACTGAGGTTTGGTGTTGGTGCCGAATTTAACAAAGGCAATCAAGTAGATTACGTACTTGGCGAATGGGACGATGAGGAGAAAAAAACATTATCGGAACGCATTAAAAAAGCCGCAGATATGTGTTTGTCCTTTGGAACAATTGGTTTGCAACTTACTATGACTAATTTTAATGGTAAGTAGTTGGCTATTTTGAATTTAAATAGTATTTACTAGCAAAATAATACTATCTTCGCGCACTTTTTCTAAAAAAAGATATGTTCGACGTTACTGCATTTGCTACCCCAGAAGGAATTTTTAGCCTGCTTACTCTTACTTTAATGGAAATAGTTTTGGGCATTGACAATTTAATTTTCATTGCCATAGTATCAGCAAAACTAGCTACCAAAAAAGAGCAAGGAAAGGCACGAACCATAGGGCTTGCCATTGCGCTTATGTTTAGAATATTTCTATTATTTAGTATTTCATGGATAATTGGACTAAAAGACCCAATATTCTCAATTTCAATTGTTGCAATTACCGGACGCGATTTGATATTGTTTGTAGGCGGTTTATTTCTAATTATTAAAACTACTAAAGAAGTTTTAGAAAAAATAAATCAACGTCATGAGGCAGTGGCCCATGGCAAAAGCAAAACGGCACTTACTTTGCAAAGTGCCATCGTCCAAATTACTTTTTTGGATATTATATTTTCTTTCGATTCGATATTGACGGCTGTTGGATTGATAAGAAATGTAGCCATTATGATTGCGGCAGTTATCATTTCAATGATTGTTATGCTAGTGTTTTCGGCAAAGGTAGCGGATTTTATAAATCGCCACCCAACCGTAAAAATGCTTGCACTTACTTTTTTAGTTGCTATTGGAGTGTTGCTGGTGCTTGAGTCCCTTCATATTGAAATTGACAAGGGCTACGTGTATTCAGGATTAGTGTTTGCGCTTATTGTAGAATTATTAAACATGGCTTATCGTAGCAAGGCGCATAAGCAGACAACAAACAATTAAAAATTAAATGACAACATTTAAAGATTTAGGATTAGATAACGACATCCTAAAAGCCATAACAGACCTTGGCTTTGAAACTCCTACGCCTATTCAGGCAGAAGCAATACCCGTATTGCTTGCAAAACCGCAAGATTTAGTAGGACTTGCACAAACAGGAACAGGAAAAACTGCTGCATTTGGTTTGCCAATTTGCAACATGATTGACTTTAACAACAGCAATCCTGAAGCTTTAATTATTTGCCCAACTCGTGAGTTGTGTATGCAAATAACCCGTGATTTACAGAACTTTACTAAGTATAAAAGTGGCTCGAATGTAGTTGCTATTTACGGTGGTGCAAGTATGGAAAATCAAGTGCGTGATATGCGCAGAGGAGTAAACATTATTGTTGCTACTCCAGGACGTATGGTTGATATGATTGAACGCCGACGCATCAATCTTGAGAACATTAAGTTTGTAGTATTAGACGAAGCTGATGAAATGCTAAATATGGGTTTTAAAGAAGACTTAGATAGTATTCTGTCAAAAACTCCTGATGGCAAATTTACTTGGTTATTTTCAGCAACCATGCCAAACGAAGTTAGACGTATAGCTAAAAACTATATGGAGAAACCATTTGAAATTACGGTAGGCAAAGAAAATTCTGGCGCCGATAATATAGAACATCAATACTATAGCGTTCAAGGACGTGATAGATATTTAGCATTAAAGCGTGTTGTAGATTATTACCCTGAAGTTTTTGGTATTGTATTTTGCCGAACCAAAGCTGAAACTCAAGATATTGCTGAAAAATTAATTAAAGATGGATACAATGCAGATGCTTTGCATGGCGATTTAAGTCAAGCACAACGTGATTATGTAATGAATCGATACCGTAACCGTCACTTACAAATACTGGTTGCTACGGATGTTGCTGCACGTGGCATTGACGTAGATAGTGTTACTCACGTAATAAATTTTAACTTGCCCGATGATGTGGAAAGTTATACGCACCGAAGCGGACGTACAGCCCGTGCTGGTAAAAGTGGTATATCATTAGCAATTGTTACATCAAAAGAAATCGGAAAAATTCGAGAAATTGAGCGTAACATCAACAAACGCTTTACACTTAAGCAGGTTCCTAATGGTGATGAAGTTTGTGAAAAACAATTATTTCATTTAGTAAAAACAATACATGATGCTGAGGTAAACGAAGAAGATATTGTTGACTATTTGCCGCCAATCACAGAAATGCTGAAGGATTTAACAAAGGAAGAATTGATAAAAAAAATGGTATCAACCGATTTTAATCGTTTCTTAGAATATTACCGTGATGCACCTGACCTAAATGTTGGTGGAGCTGTCCGAAGCCGAGATACTGGTGATGGACGCAATGATAGAGGTGAGGTTACTGGACGTTTCTTTATTAATATTGGAGAAATGGATGGATTAGATAAATTAGAGTTACGTGATTTTGTAGTTCATTGTACTGGAGTAGATAAAAATGATGTAGGACGTATTGATGTAAAAAATACTTTCTCATTTTTTGAGGTTGAACCTCGCTTTGTACCACAGGTAGTTGAAGCATTTAAAGCGAATCAACATTACAATCAACGTCGTGTTCGTATTGAAGCATCTAACGGCATGGGCGGCGGTGGCGGCTCATCACGCGGTGGATCAGGTGGTGGATACCGTGGAGGTTCGGGCGGCGGCGGATATCGTGGCGGACAAGGCGGCGGTTATCGAGGTGGAAACTCTGAAGGTGGTGGTTACCGTGGCGGACAAGGTGGTGGCGGAAGCCGCGGCTTTGGCAGCAAAGGAGCGCCTAGCTTTGGCGGCGGAGGTGTTGACAAAGGACGACGCAAAAAACCATTTTAAAAATTTATTAGTAGCTAATCATAAAAATTGAAAATAGCAAAAAAGCACTCGTAATTGAGTGCTTTTTTTATCGTATTATTTTTGATTCTAATACAATATTTGTATTTTAAATTTTAGATGAGACAATTTGACTTTTAAATTAATATTGGCAAAATTTTCGTCAAGCAATGAATCTATTTAATAAATTAAAAAATAAATTAAAAATGGAAACCAATACAGACACAGAAAACAAAGCTGATGCTAGTAATAGTAACGAAATGATGAATGAAATATTCGAAAACTTAACACCAAATAATTCTGACGAAAATTCAGAGTTAAATTCAGAAGTAGGAAATAATGACAATGTTCAATCTCCGGAAGAATTGCTAAAACAAGAGATTGCAATTGCAAATGATAAGTATATTCGACTTTACTCGGAGTTTGATAATTACAGAAGAAGAACTGCCAAAGAAAAGATTGATTTAATGAATAATGGGGCATCAGATTTTTATAAAACGCTATTGCCAGTAATTGATGACTTTGACAGAGCATTAAAATCAATTAATGAGGCTTCAGATGTTGAGGCATTAAAAATAGGTGTGGATTTAATTTACAATAAGTTCAAGACAACATTAACCTCAAAAGGATTGAAAGAAATGGAGAGTGTTGGTCAAGTTTTTGATGCAGAACTTCATGAAGCAATCACACAAATCCCTTCCCCAAGTGCTGATATGAAAGGCAAAATTGTAGACGAACTTGAAAAGGGATATTATCTTAACGAAAAGGTTATTAGGTACGCTAAGGTTGTTGTTGGCAATTAAATTCAATTAGTAAATACTTCAATTAAAGGTTAAAGTAGAATTCAAAAAAAACATAAAGTGGCAAAAAGAGATTATTACGAAATATTAGGATTAGGAAAAAACGCCTCAGAAGAGGAAATAAAAAAATCGTATCGTAAGTTAGCAATGAAATATCATCCAGATAAAAACCCGGGTGACAAGGCTTCAGAAGATAAATTTAAAGAAGCTGCGGAAGCATACGATGTATTAAGCAACTCAGAAAAGAAACAAAGGTATGACCAATTTGGACATGCTGGGATGGGTGGCGCTTCTGGAGGCGGCGGTGGTTTCGGAGGATTTAGTAATATGGATGATATTTTTAGTGCTTTTGGTGATGTATTTGGTGGTAGTGGAAGGAGCCAAAGAGGAGGCCAAAGAGTGAATAGAGGGACAAATCTTAGAATTAAAGTAAAGCTAGACTTAGAAGAAATTGCTACGGGTGTCGAGAAAAAAATAAAGGTAAATAAATCTGTTGCATGCAAACCTTGCAATGGAACAGGAGCAAAATCAGGTGCTGGCTTTAATACATGTTCTACTTGTAGAGGTAACGGACAAGTTACACAAGTGGTAAATACCATCCTTGGTCAAATGCAAACCACAACAACTTGTCCTAGCTGCGGTGGTGAGGGCAAAACAATTAAAGAAAAGTGCAATTCATGCAATGGAGATGGAATTGTTAGGGATGAAGAAGTTATTAATATAAATATTCCTGCAGGAGTAGCTGAAGGAATGCAATTGAGTATGCAAGGAAAAGGAAATGCTGCCGTAAGAGGAGGGATTCCAGGTGATTTACTTATAACAATTGAAGAAAATAACCATGAACACCTAAAACGTAATGGTAATAATTTGCATTATGAATTATTTATAAATTTCACTGATGCAGCATTAGGAGCTAGTGCCGAAGTTGTTACACTTGATGGAAAGGCAAAAATAAAAATTGAACAAGGTGTTCAATCAGGTAAAATTCTAAGGTTAAGAGGTAAAGGATTACCAGAATTGAATAGTTACGCCAAAGGTGATTTATTGGTATCAGTAAACATTTGGACTCCTCAAACATTAAGCAAGGAAGAAAAAGCCATATTAGAAAAATTAAGTCTCTCAGAAAATTTCAAACCTCATCCTAGTCATAAAGACAAAAACTTTTTTGATAGAATGAAAGAGTACTTCTAACAATAAAAAAGCCATCGAATAGAAATGGCTTTTTTTATTGAAATATTTTAATTTTTTATTTGAGTTGTATTTTTGAAGTGTTGTTGTAGTTTAGCATTTCTAAATTATTATTTTTTTGAAAAAAATAACGTGCTTTATCATAGCATTATTATATTTGACTAAAGCGCATAGTCAGTTATGCTTCAATGATATTGATTTAAATAAAATTCCTCAGCAAGAAATAAAGAGATTGCTTGAAACACAAAAAAAAAATAACATCCTATGTTTCAATGATATTGAGGCCACCTGTACCAAAGAAGCTAATTTAAATGAATATTACAAGCAAGTAAGAGTCTATAATTTTAATGATAAGATAGAAAATGTTTGGTTAAATTATAAAACTGATAGTCCAGCTCAAGTTTATAATAGTAGCCGGTTTTCATTTGGGTTTATGCTCTGTAAAGTCAAAAACAAAAATAAAATCTTATATAACAATGATAATTTTGGCAACATAGAAAAGGGACAGGTAATATATTTGAAATTACAATTTTTAAAAGGATTATATAAAATTGCGGTTGCGTTTGAAATACTTGACGTAGACTCAATAAATAAAGTAATTGAATTCAGCTATGTTAAAGGCGGAAACAAAACAAATGGGAAACAAAAACTACAATTTATAGATTGTTTGAATGGCAAAACAAAAATTATTCATACTAGTTATTATAAGAGTAACTTTTTATTAAAAGATAAAATACTATATCCATTTTTTCACGCAAAAATTACGAATGAGTTTCATAAAAATATCAAACGATTAATTTTTAAAAATAATTCTAAAAAAGATTCTTAAGTATTTTTTCTGTTTGATGAAGCATATCATCATTAAAATCTAAATGTGTAACAAAACGAATATTATGCTTTGCAAAAGCAACACATTTAAGATTTTTTTCATTTGCCTTTTTAACAAAGTCATCACCTAATATATTGTCAATCAAAGTAAAAATTAAAATATTAGTGTCTACCTGCATACATGATTTAATATATGGCAACTGAATTAATATTTCCTCTATCTCCTTTGCTCTTTTGTGGTCTTCAGTTAGCCGCTCAACATTATTATCTAGTGCATATATTGCAGCTGCGGCAAGGAAACCACTTTGTCTCATTCCACCACCAAAAACTTTTCTAACTCTTCGTGCTTTATTTATAAATTCAATGCTTCCGATAATAACAGAACCAACAGGGGCACCTAAACCTTTTGAAAAACAAACGGAGATACTATCAAATAATTTTCCCATTTCATAAGTTGAAGTGCCAGTCTCAACAAGAGCATTAAAAATTCTAGCGCCATCCATATGAAACTTTAAGTTGTTTGTTTTACAAACTTTACTAAGTTCAATAATAGTATTTAAATCATAAATACTGCCTCCACTCCTATTCACGGTGTTTTCAATACTAACTAAAGATGTGTGGGTCAACCAATCGAAGTTGCCATTAATATTATCAAGAACTTGTTGCGCATTTATCCTTCCCCTATCTCCTTGCAACAATTTTGCTTGTACTCCACTGTTAGCGCTTATGCCTCCACCTTCATAATTATATATATGAGAATTCACATCGCATAATAACTCATCTCCAGGCTGGGTGTGCACTTTTATTGCAATTTGATTAGTCATTGTACCACTCGGACAAAATAAAGCAGCTTCATGTCCAAATAATTGAGCACATTTTTTTTCTAGCTCATACACTGTAGGGTCTTCGGCAAAAACATTATCTCCAACATTTGCAGTCATCATTGCCTCTAGCATCGCTGCAGATGGTTTAGTTACCGTATCGCTTCTTAAGTCAATCATCATTTTTTTAAAATTTAAACAAATTAAGTATTAATTAAAGATTGAAAATAAAATTTATTCAACTTACTTTGCTGCCCGTAAAAATAATTATTATGTTTAAAGGAATGACTCATTTACACATTACATCAGTAATGGTTTTTTTAATTATATATTTAATTAAGACAGTTTTATTGCTGGCTAATGCAAATGAAACTTTAGAAAAATTTAAGGCTAAAACAAAGGTTTTAGAAATGATAGTAAGTACTGCCTTTTTAGGAACTGGTATTTACATGTTATTTAATATTCCTGAAATAAAACCAATGCTTGTAATAAAAATTGGTATCGTTTTCGCCTCAATTCCAATTGCAATAATTGCTTACAGGAAAAATAACAAAGGTTTAGCCGTTTTGAGTTTAGTAATGATTATAGCATCATATGGATTAGCCGAAATGAGCAAAAAACATAACGGTCAACCTATATCATTGCCTGGAGATGCTGTTAATAATTTAACTGATGAAGAATTTGCTGAAAAATTTGGGAAAGATTTATATACCCTTGAATGCTATAAATGCCATGGTGCCGATGGAAAGTTAGGACTTAGTGGAGCCAAAGATTTGAGTACTTCAGCACTTTCACAAGAAGAGTGTATTACAATTATTACGAATGGTAAAGGAGCAATGCCCATTTATAAAGATATTTACAACGATAGACAGATAAAAGCTGTTGCTACTTACATTCAATCATTTAAAAACTAAAATTTAATTGTCTATTACATCTTCAATAAAAAGAGAAACAGAAAAGGCTGTACTTGTTGGACTTATCAATTATTGGCAAGACGAAGAAAAGGTTGCTGAATACCTTGATGAACTTGAATTTTTAGCTTCTACGGCGGGCGCCATTACTTTAAAAAGATTTACTCAAAAACTCGAAAAACCAGAAGGAAAAACATTTGTTGGTACAGGAAAACTTATTGAAATAAGAGAGTATGTAAAGGAACATGAAATTGATTTGGTAATTTTTGATGATGAACTATCTCCGTCGCAACAAAGAAATATAGAAAAAGAATTAAGAGTAAAAATTCTTGACCGTACCACACTAATTCTAGATATTTTTGCAGCAAGGGCACAAACAGCTCATGCTAAAACACAAGTAGAGCTTGCACAAAACCAATATTATCTTCCACGACTAACTAATTTATGGAGCCATCTTGACCGCATTAAAGGTGGTATTGGAATGAAAGGTACTGGTGAAAAAGAAATTGAAACTGACCGTCGTATTGTTAGAACCAAAATAGCCTTATTAAAACAAAAGCTAAATGATATAGACAAACAAATGGCTACACAACGAAAAAATAGAGGTAATATTGTAAGGGTTGCTTTGGTTGGATATACGAACGTTGGGAAAAGCACAATTATGAACCTGCTGAGTAAAAGCGATGTTTTTGCAGAAAATAAATTATTTGCAACTCTTGATACAACGGTTAGAAAAGTTTTTATGAATGATGTTCCTTTCTTATTGTCTGACACGGTTGGATTTATTAGAAAATTACCAACTCAATTAGTCGAATCTTTTAAGTCAACTTTAGATGAAGTGCGTGAATCTGATATTATCATTCATGTTGCTGACATAAGCAATAGTTCATTCGAAGACCACATAAATGTTGTAAATAAAACACTTGAAGAAATAAAGGCATCCGATAAGCCAACTATTTTGGTATTTAACAAGATAGATGCTTTTGAATATAAACCAAAGCATGAAGATGATTTAACTCCTTATCACAAAAATAATTATAGCCTTCATGACTTAGAAAATACTTGGATGAAAACATTAAATAGTCCCTGTGTTTTTATTTCAGCGCAGTCTAAACTTAACATAGAAAGTTTTAAAGACATGGTTTATGATGCAGTTAAAAAAGTACACCTAAAAAAGTATCCTAATTACTTGTAATTGATAAGTCAAGTTAGTTACTCTTTTATAAATTTAGAAACCATTACATCTGAATCATTGGCAACTTTGACATTGTAAATTCCTTTACTAAGTATACTAATATCAATTTCATTCCCCGACTTTATCCCATTTTTATACAATACTTCCTTACCTAAAGCATCAGTAATGGAAATTTCGGCATTTGACATAAAATAATTTGTAAAAACAAACAATGACGAACTTGCTGGATTTGGATAAACTTCAAGAAAATTACTCTTAGATTGGAGCTTATTTTCAGTAAAAATATTATTGCTTAAGCCTAATGAAAACCTAGTTAATGGAGTGACCGTATCAGTAAAAAGATAATTTAAATTTGGTAAATTATTTAGCGAAACTTGTGTGCCTAAAAAGTTGTCTTTCCAATACAAATTATTACTAATGGCTATTGGTATCGTAAATTGAATATCATATAATCCTAGCTGAGCTATTTTTATTGGTATAGGGATTTCTATTGGTATACTTGAAGGAGGAATACTATTAATTGCAAAATTATTATTGTTCAAACTCGAATATATATTTACTGCATTTGTATTAAGACTCATTAACTTTACTGCATCAAAATTGTTATCGAAATTAGTTGTAGAACCTTCAATAATTCTAATTATTGTTTCATCCTGAAAATTATTTGAAACCCGTACAAGCTTAATTCTGGCTATACTATCTTGAGGAGTCTGATTCTGATTCTGATTACTTCTTAAAAAAGGTGTAGATGTTGCGGTTTTTATATTTTCTGTTGCTAATAATACTGGAGAAGAGGCATTTGCTTTTACCCAAAAAGCTTGATTTTGAGATATGATATTTGTACCACCATTAACACCAACACCCGATACATATGCTGAATAATAAGGACCATCGGCATTGTAAATATAAATAGCATTATTAATATTAGTCTTTGTCCATGAAGCACTATTCCAGTCAATATTTGAGCAGTATGGGTTAGCAACCAAATTCCATCCATCATCATTTGTTAATGCACTTGGTGTGCTGGCTGTATAGCTAACTGGTAAATTATAATTCCCTTGTCTTACAGTTCCTGTTGCATCAATGGTAATTGGATTAGTATTGTCGAATCCGTCGCCCAAGTAAACAAAGTATCCTTGACCATTTACAACAGTATTCGTTGCATTAGTTGGGGGTGTATACCCATTTGCAGAAGTTCCATTTGCTGCCTCATTATAAGTGTATACTGAAGTAAATGTGCCTGCACTTCCAGTATTACCAATAAAGCCTGAAGTAGGAAAATCATCTTGCCAATTCAGAATATTATCGCCAATAATTGCATTACTCATCATGCACCAACCTGTTTTTCCTCCAGGAGCATATTTTTGAGATACAACATTACCCACAATAGCACCAGTACCTGATATGGCCGAAATATTTGCTGTGGATGAGGATGTAGAAACTAGCTTTAATAAATTATTAGTTGTTAATGTTCCGTTAGAAATTGACAAGGTGCCTCTTAAATTTAATGTATCACCTATACTAACACCAGCCGATGCTCCTGTTCTATTTAAGGTTAAATTATTCAAAGTTTTTGAGGCACTATTATTACTATTCATAAAGAAAGTACCTGCATTGCCAGTATTCAGTATACTTAGGCCTGCATTAGAACTACCTGTAAGCAGTCCATTTCCAGAAAAATTTCCATTTACTGATAGTGTAAAATTACTTAGTGAAAGATTTGTACCTGTTGGTAAAGTTAAGTTAGAACAAATTGAATTTGCAGTTAAAGAAGGTTGGAATGATACCCCAGTTTGTAAAAGAATATTAGTAGTAGAAGTAGGTACACCGCCACACCAGTTGCTTGCCAAATTAAAATCACTAGTGTTACCTAACCAAAGTCCTCTTGGCTGAACAGTAATACTAACGCCATTATCAGAGATAACAGGCGTGGAAGGATTACTCGCATTTATCCTAAACTTATAAAAAGATCCGTTTGTGGTAACAGGAATATTAGTGGCATTAATTGTATTTGCATAATAACCATTAGAGGCAACTGTTATTGTTGGAGTTAAGTTTAAAGGTGTGCCGAATAAACCAGCATTATCAGACATTTGTGCGGTAAAAATATTTCCAGTATTAAATAAACCTAATGCTACAAAAGGAATTGAATTTGAATTTGAAGAACATAATGTTGAAGAGACGCTACCAGTCACAATTCTATTGGCACAATCTCCAACACCAAATCCGGCTGCACCATTAGTTTTAAATCCTGTTGCAATATTTGCTGTAACCTGCCTATCGCTGCCATATGCAGAGTGAATGGTTGAAGTACCAACTTGAATATTTGTTGTTCCATTTGCTAATGGCGTTAGTGAGGTGATGTTTGCTATATCACCATTTGATTTATGCATTCTAGCTGTACTAGTAAATGTTTTTGACGTGGCAGTTTGCCAACCTGTAACCTCAGCATTTGTTAGGTAAATTGTAATATCTAAATTTCCAGATGCAGAATTATTTGTTGATGAAACTAGCAATGTTTTATCTGCTAAATGATTACCAACACCTGTACTCCAATATTCCTTAGCTGAATTACCTGCCCTACTTATAGTTACAGTTGTACAGCCGTAATCAAAACTTGAATTGTTTTTTATTTTAGCCAATAGCCTATTATTATTACTCACAAAAAAAACTGTAGAATTACCTGGAAGATATTTTGTAACTGTAGAGTTTAGAACGGTTTCAACAGGAATTAAAGAACCATAATACTTTAAACTAATATTGTCAATCACAAAAGGTGGTGGTGTTCCATCGCTGTTATCATTATCCCATCGCCAAACTAAATATAATGCCGATTGATTTTCACACGCTGACGGCAACTGTATTGAAAAACTTGTTTGATTACTTACATTAAAAAAATTAACTAATGACGCATTAGTAGTGGTATTAGCAACGTCAGAGAGTGGTAAAACATCCGTGTAAGGACCAGTAGGGTTAGTAGCATACATTAGTCTCCCAAAATCATAATAGGTAGAACCAAACTTTTCTCCATTGCATTTATAATCAAAACTAAGAACCAAGTTATAAATCCCAGTAGTATTTATTAGAGGGGAAACCAATCTTCGCCTCGAAGTTGAAACAATATCATAATTCAAATTTTGAGTAGCAGCATCATTTGTGATATAACATGATTTTGTACCTGTCATACCTCCATTGCTGCCAACAACCCAATTATTGTTCCCTGCACCTCCGGTTGGAGTGGTAACTGACCAATTAGTTGGCAAGCTGCCATTGGCTGTAGTTTCAAAGTCTTCAGTAAACAAGGTTGCAGCTGCACCTAAAAAAGGATAATTATCATTATCTATAATTGAAACAATAATGCTGCCATTAACCGATGAAACAGAAGCAGTGCCAGAAACAATATTTAGCAGTACAGTTAAACTTTCTAATGCTTCAGTTGCCTCGTCATCATAAATTCTAAAAGTCAAATTTTGAGTGAGGCTTCCGCCGTTAGTAAAAGTAGCTGTACCAATAATATTTGCATCAGAAATTGTTGCAGAGCCAGAAATAATACTTGCATTTACTATAACATTTGAGGCTGGATTAGCAGAAATACTAATAGGTAAATTAACATCTAAATAGCCTTGACAACTTATTGAACCAGTTGCGCTTGATTCAGTAAATGATGCAGTAGCACTTGCAAAAGATACTTTCGGAGAATTATCAAGTTTAATATTATCAATAAATAAATTATTACCACCTCTGTTTGTAGTAGTAAATTTTAGTCGGATAATATTTCCAAAAAAAGGACTTAAATCTATGGTTTCATGTCTCCAATTAGATGCACTAGTAGGTTTCCAGTATGATCCTTGATTATTTGACACAGTTCTTAAATCGTTTGCCCCTGAAACATTTCCACTCTTATTGTACAATATTGTTGAATACGTTTGACCACAATCAGTAGAAATTTCAACTTTTAAATCTTCGTATTGTGTTGAACTTTTTCTTGCATAAGCCAAGTCAAATTCCAAATCTAAATTTCCTGTAATACTGGTTAAATCAATCAAGGAAGAGATTAATTCATCTGTTTCTGCAGCCCCAGGCGTGTATAGAAAATGATATAAAAATGCAGCAGTAGTTTGAGTTCCTAGTGGACCAATTATTCCTGTTTGCTCACGAAATGTAAAACAGTCGTTACTGATATTATTCACAAACCAATTACTAGGAGGAAAAACATTGCTTTCAAAACCTTCGTTGTATGGGATAGAAGCACCAGCAGAAACATTAAAATTTATGACAATAGTATCTTGGGCTGGGTTTGGGTCAACTGAGTTATTAGGCAGTGTTGTAAATACTTTGAGTGTATGGTTACCAACGGCTAAATTTAACGCAGGTATCGTAAAATTAGATGTTACTAGTGTTGCTAAGTTTCCTGTAAATATGACTGTTAATGTAGGATTGGAATCTAACTTATAGTTAATGGTTGCTGATGTTAAATTTGCACTACCAAAATTTTTAATAGATACTATTGGTGCAAAATTACCTGCACAAATATCTTGGTTTAAATTGATGATATCAACTACAGCTGCATCATTAACTGATGGTGGAATGCATGCATCCGAATTAATTAGACTTAAACGTAAAGGAGAAGATGTTAAAACAGTTCGCATTCTTGTTTTCTGGTCGTTTGTAAAAATATTTAAACATCCATCGCCACTATAGTCCATATAGTTTTCGTACATTTCATCGGCAGTACCACAAGAATTTGGCTTCGGGTGACCAGGGCATCCTGAATTAGATGTTTGATGAGTTGGGGTGTCAGCACAAAAGTCATCACCGCAAGTGGCATCTCCCCAAATATGTCTTAATCCCAACCAATGACCAACCTCATGAGTAGCAGTTTTACCTTGATTATACGATGCATACAAATTTGGGAATCCTCTACCAAATGCTCTAAAATGACAAACAATTCCATCTGAATTGGCTAAGCCTTCATCACAATCAAAACCATTTAAACCAGATGCAGAAGGGAATTGAGCGTAACCTAATAAACTTGAACCAAGGTCAATTGACCAAAAGTTAAAATACCTAGAGGCGTCCCAAGTTGTTGCAGGTTTTATAACATTATCTATGTAACCAGTATTTGAATATGGTGGGGCTGTAAATCCTGCAGTATTTCTATTCACTCTATCTATACCATTAGTAGGTGTGCCATCAGGTTTTCTTTGAGCAAAACAAAATTCAATTTTTGTATCAGCACCATCTGGATGAGTATTATAGCCAGCGGTTCCAAAAATTCTTCTAAAATCTTCATTAAGTACAGTAATTTGTGAAATGGCTTGTGCATCGGTTATGTTAGCATTTACTCCTAAAGCATCTCCATTGTGTATTATATGTATTACTACTGGTATTGTATAAACGTCACCAATAATTCTTTTTGGGTTTGGGTGCTCTAGTTCTTCTTTGATGAACTTTTCAAGTAATTCTATACTCCCTAAATTAGGATGTGCTATTCGCAAAGCACTATCTGCTTGCATAGTTGAGCATCTAATTTGAGCTATTAAACTACTTGATATTAAATATAAAAAAATAAATAATGTAAATCTACTTCTAGTCATTTTGTGTAAATGGATTACGAATATAACATTCTATATTTTTTATTGTTGGTTACTTTCTGCAAATTTTTCTTGTTCAAGTAAACTTCAAAATTAATCAAAGATAGAATTGATTAAATCTTCGATTAATTTGTAATTTCGTAATTCATAAAATTTAAACAATGTGGGATAACATAAACGATAAACTTATAAAAAAATTTAGTTTTAAAAATTTTAAAGATGCCTTTTCATTTATGACCTTAATTGCCGAACTGGCTGAACAAATGAATCATCATCCTAATTGGACTAACAAATATAATATTGTTGAAATTGAATTATGCACACATGATGCAAGTAATACAATAACAGAGAAAGATTTCGAATTGGCGAAAAAAATAGATTCAGTTTATTTAAAATATTCCTCTATTTAACTTTTAAAAATGTGTTGGATATTATTGCTTAATTTGTTTTTATAAAGTCAAACAATGAAATTTTTTAGCTGCTTATTAATTTATATTATTAGTTCTATTTCTATTGCAAATGCAAATCAACCAAAAGGCACAATTAATAATAAAATAAATTTTAATAATTACAATTCCCGGAGTGATACATTTGATATATCTGAATATAAAATACATTTAAACATTACGGATTTTGTTGGTAAAACCATAAGTGGGAATTGCGAAATTAAAGCAATATCAAAACTCAATAATACCTCCTCAATTATTTTTGATTTGCAGCAGCTTAGCGTAGATTCTATTTTTATTAATGGATTACAAAACACAAATTATTCTCAGGTAAACAATTTTCTGAAAATTAATTTCTCAAATTTTATTTCTCAAAACGATACACTAAATTTCAATATCTATTACCATGGAGTTCCGTTTGCCATAACTAATGGTTTTGGAGGGTTTTATTTTACAAACGGAATTGCATTTAATATGGGTGTTGGCATTGGTGTTGACCCTCCAAATTTTGGAAGAGTTTGGTTTCCTTGTTTCGATAATTTTGTTCAACGAAGTAGCTATGAGTTTTTTATTACCACAAAAAATAATCATAAAGCATTTTGTAACGGAAATTTATTATCCAATACTATTGATAGCATAAATCAAACAAATAATTGGCATTATAAACTAAACGAGACAATTCCTACTTATTTAGCATGTGTTGCTGTTGGTCCTTATGCAACAATACATCAAATCTTTACAGGCGTTAACGGAAATATGCCTGTTGAAATTGCAGCCTTGGCAAGCGATACAACCTTAGTAAAAAATTGTTTCACAAATCTTGAAAATGCATTTGATTATTTTGAAGATTCCTTTGGCCCATATCGTTGGGAAAAAGTTGGGTATAGTATTGTACCATTTAATTCAGGAGCAATGGAGCATGCAACTAACATTAGCTACCCCAGACCTTTTATTGATAATGCTGGCACTTACGAAGCTGATTTAATGGCTCATGAATTAGCTCACCATTGGTTCGGAGATTTGGTTACTTGCCAAGATGCCGGTGATATGTGGCTGAATGAAGGTTGGGCAACGTTTAGTGGACTTTTATTTTTAGAAAAGCTTCATGATACAGCAACGTATATAAACGCTGTAAAAGAAAAACTTGATGATGTTTTACATTTTGCACATTATAAAGAAGATAACTATCAAGCACTTTCTCCAATACCAGAAGAATTTACTTATGGAACCCACGTCTATGATAAAGGAGCTTTAGTGGCTCATACTTTAAGAGCATATTTAGGGAATGATTTTTTTACTGCGATTACTTCATATATGAATAATAATCAATTTCAAAAAACGAATAGTTTTTATTTTAGAGACCAGCTTGAACTTTACAGCAATAAAAATCTACATCCATTTTTCAATAATAATGTTTTTGATGGAGGCTTTAGTCACTTTTCTGTTGATAGTTTTTCGGTAATTCCTATTGGTTCAAGCTACCAAACAAAAGTGTACGTTAAACAAAAGCTAACAGGAACTGCTACAATGCATACCAGAGTGCCTCTAGATTTTTCTTTTTACGACTCAAATAATAATAAAATTGTTTTAACGGACACAATCAATTCACAAAATTCTATACATAATTTTAGCATCCCAATTCATCCAAAATTTATTCTCGTAAATCAATCTCAAAGACTTTGTACTGCTCAACTTTTAGAAGAAAAAAAAATTACAGCTAATGGCACTTATCCATTTTCTATGGGCAAGCTAACTACAACTATTAGTAACTTTAGTGCAGATTTTAATTTGTTCATAGAACACAATTATACTAAGCCTGATGATTTTAAAAACAACTCAAAATATAGATTATCACCTAACCGATATTGGAAAGTTTCAGGAATAATTCCTGCTGGAACAAATGTTAAAGCAACTTTTAAATATAATGGAAAAACCACATCATTTAGCGGAGATAATTATTTGGATAATTTATTAATAAACGATACAGAAGATAGCTTGTTTCTTTTTTATAGAATTGATGCTGGCAGCGATTGGTCTATTGTTACAGATACGACTTGGTTTAGAGGAAACAAACTTGATAAAGTTGGAAACATGAATGTAGCAAACTTAAAAATTGGTGAATATTCTTTCGGCATGAAAGATGAATTTGCAGCAATAAATAGCGCTGCCGATAAAGATGATTTTATAAAAATATTTCCCAATCCTGCATTAGATAATTTAAATATTATTGCTCCAAATTATAAAAAAGTTGATTTTGTTGATTTAAATGGAAGGATAATTAATAGTATTGAATTAATTAAATATAACAGTGATTATAATATTTCAAATTTAAAAAAGGGTATGTATATTTTAAAATTTACTGGACTAAGCAATACTACCTTTAGAAAATTAATGATTGAATAATTATTTGAATCATTATCAGCCTTGACATTTGATATGAATCTTCAAAATCTAGAAAGACTATCATCATATTCTACCAGTTACAAATAAATTTAAAAGTAAATACACATAAATGTTGAATTTAAATTACAATATTATTTTATCAAGCAAAAGTCCACGTAGAAAGCAATTATTAGAACAACTAGGAATTGAATTTACTATAAAAACAAAGGATACAGATGAAGAATTTTCTGATGTTTTAAAGGCTCAAAACATACCTCTATTTCTATCAGAAAAGAAAGCAGATGCATTAAATGGTGATATACAGAAAAATGAATTAATTATTACGGCTGATACCGTTGTTTGGATTAATAACAAAGTATTGAATAAGCCTGCAGATGCTAATGAAGCTTTTGAAATGCTTAGTTTACTTAATGGTAAAATGCATCAAGTTTTTACAGGCGTTTGTTTAAAAACATTAGAAAAGAAAATTAGCTTTTATGACGAAACAAAAGTTTGGTTTTCTAAACTAACTGATGAAGAAATTAGGTTTTACATTGCCAATTACAAGCCTTTTGATAAGGCTGGAAGTTATGGCGCGCAAGATTGGATTGGACTAGTTGGTGTCGAAAAAATTGAAGGTAGTTACTTTAATGTTATGGGTTTGCCAATACATAAACTTTATTCCGAACTCAAATGTTTTTAATCGCAATAAAACAAACTCTTCTATCTTTACGTTAATAGTTAAAATAGTCAGATTTATCTAAATGTTTTTTTTTTTAACTCTTTCTATTTACTTTAACGTATTATTATCATTGTGTTAATTTAATGGTTGCTGAATAAAGTTACTGAATGAGGAAAAAAATTACTACTTTTTTATGTTTGTTTTTTACCTTTTGCATTACAAGTATTGTAATTGCACAGTCAAATTCTTCGTGCCCAGTAGTTGTTGGTCAAGATACGCTTTCATGCCCAAATACCCCTGTTTGCACTCCTTTTAGTTTAAACGAAGTGTTTAAAAAAACCAACACATATGCTAAAAGCACCATTCCTCATGCTCCATATCCAACTACTGGATTTGCACAAAACTTAAATTTTGGAGGAGCTTCTTTAGATGATAGATTTGCACAAACACCTACTAATATTGGTTTCCCTTTTTGCTTTTTTGGCAACACTTATAATCAATGTGTTGTAAGTACTAATGGATTTATAACATTTGACTTAACTACTGCTGGTACAGGTTCAACTCCTTATAATCCAGTAGCAATTCCAAACAATGCAGCACCTAATAATTCTGTTTATGGGGTATATACCGACTTACAACTTTTTGCTGCCACAGACATAAAATATAAAACCATAGGTAATTATCCGTGCAGAAAATTTGTTGTAGCATTTGTAAATGTTGGCTTTTTTGGAAATTTAACGAATCCAAACTTTCGTACGACATTCCAAATTGTGTTGTACGAAGGTTCCAATAAAATTGAAATACATGTAACTAAAAAAGTCGGTAGTGCTTCTACTGCAACTGGTTCAGTATGTGGCATTGAAAACGCTACAGGTTCAGGTGGAGTAAATGGTAGTCAATTTGCAACTGGGTGGAACAATACCAACTTTACAGTGAATGCCAATGCCCCTCAAGCAAGATTATTTGCACCTAATGGCACTCCATTTAATAATATTTTTGTTTATCCAATTAACAATGGTATAACATCTAATGTTGCTATTGATACACTTGTAAACGGGGTAGATACGAGTGTTTGCCTACCAGGGCCTTTTCCTGCTAAATATGTACTCAAATATCAAACTTGTAATCTTGGTTATAATGCAACAGGTACTTATTCTCCTAAACCATATTTTATTGGCGATACAATTACTGTAAACCAAGATAGCTTAGAAATTTTGTTAGCCCCAATAAAAAATTCATGCTTCAACAGCTGCGATGGTAAAATAAATGTCACCATTCAAAACGATACCGTACCTCCTTTTTATTATTGCCTTACTAATTATTTAACAGGAGACACGTTAAAGCTTGATTCTGCATTTAGTACTCCATTTATTCTCGATTCACTTTGTGTTGGCAAATATCAAGTGTGCGTAACTTCTGCAGGTGGTTGTTTTATCTGCGATACCATTTCAGTAACCCAACCCGATTCATTAATCGCTACTATTGCTGGCAGCCAAAGCGTGTTGTGTAATCCTCAAGCTACAGGACTTTTCATTGTTAATACTATAGGAGGCACTCCAAATTACACCTATAATTCAGTTCCATCGTATATACCTGTTTTATCAAATGCTACATCTACAGCAAGTTTCTTAAATGTTTTAGCAAATAACTATGTTATTACAGTAACCGATATAAACGGATGTAGTGATACTGCAATGATAGATATAACTCAGCCTGCATTGCCTCTCTCTTTAGCAACTAGCCAAACAAACATTTCCTGTTTTGGTAACTCAACAGGGGCAATTACATTGACTGGTTCCGGAGGTACTGTCCCTTATCAATATAAAATAGGGACAGCAGGAGTTTATGGAAATGGAAATACTTTTTCAAGTTTAATTGCTGGTAATTACACCGTATTTATAAAAGATGCGAATGGCTGCACAACAAGTGTAAATGTTGTTTTAACGCAACCTAATGCAGCATTAACATTAGGCTCTACGCAAGTTAATGTAGATTGTTTTGGAAACTCAACTGGCAGTCTTGCGTTAATTGCAAATGGAGGCACACCAACTTTTACATATACTTGTTCTGGTGCTGTAAATAATACTGGAATTTTCAACGCTCTTATTGCCAATACTTACTCATGTAGTGTGCAAGATAACAATGGTTGTGTAAGTGCTGCCAATATAATTATTACGCAGCCAAGCGCAGCTCTTAATGGAACTATCACTAGTCAAACTAACGTTTTATGTTTTGGTGGCAATAATGCTAGTTTAGTTATTACAGGTTCTGGTGGCACTACTAATTATACATTTGATATTCTTGCTGGTCCTAACAGTGCCATCATTCCAACAGTGACTGGTAATACTGGTACTTTTAGTTTATTGCTAGCTGGTTCAAGCAACGTGGTAATTACAGACGCTAATGGATGCACAAAAACTATTAATGCAACTATAACAGAACCTAATGTGCTTAATTTGGTTCAAGATAGCCTAATTGCTGTTGATTGCTTTGGAAATTCAACAGGAAAAATTTGTGTAAAAGGCGTTGGTGCTGTTGCACCCTATGATTTTAATTGTACAGGACCAAATGGGTATACAAATAATGTTCTTAATCAAAACAGTAATTGTTTTACTGGATTACCGCTTGGAACCTACAATGTAGTTATTACTGATGCAAATAACTGCTCTACACAACAAAATTATATTGTTACTCAACCCCAGGCCCCACTATCTTTTGTAATTACTAGTGTAGATAGTGTTTCTTGCAAAAATGGTGCTGATGGCTCAGTTAATTTAGTAGCATCTGGAGGTACAACACCTTATGAATACAACGCTACTCCATTTGTTAGTTATCAAAATACTTTGCCATTAACAGGATTAGATGCAGGAGTACATATAATAAAGGTTAGAGATGCAAACGGTTGCTTGGTAGTTGATACTGCAACTATTTTTGAACCAGCATTTGTTCTTGACTTTGTTTTGGATTCTGCTACAAATGTTTGGTGTAATTCTGGTAACAATGGCTGCATTTATACCCATGCGATATTTGGTACAGGAACACCTACATATACTTACGACCTTAGTAGCGCAGGAGCATTTACCAATATTAGTGGTATATTTTGTGGCTTAACTGCTAATACTTATACAGTATATTTAAAAGACGCTAATAATTGTATTGCAACTGTAAATGCATTAATTACAGAACCACCTCCATTACAAGTAATAATTACAACTGACTCTGTTAATTGCTTTGGAGGGAGTGATGGTTGTGCAACTATGACAGCTGTTGGAGGAACCTTACCGTATAAGTATTATTGGTTGAATAGTCCTTTACAAAGTACTAATTTAATTTGTGGACTCAATGCGTCTAATAATAATGCTTATAAGGTAATCGATTCTTTAGGCTGTATGTATCAAGGAAATTTTAATATTCTACAACCAAATAAATTAATTGTAACAGCAGTAGATACAATTAATTTATGCGCCAAAGATCCTATTCTGATTACTAGTTCTGCAACAGGTGGCACTCCTCAATATACATATAATTGGAGTCCGGGTGTAGTTAGTAACAATGATTCTGTTGTAGTAACCCCGCTAGGAGCAGGTGTAAACATTTATACTGTTTATGTAACGGATGCCTATGGATGCAGTTCAAACAATGATAGCGCCTTAGTAATTGTAAGACCAACGCCAGTGCCTATAATTACAATAGGTGACTCTGTTGGATGCGTTACTTTTTGTGCTCAATTTTACGATAACAGTTATGTTTCGAATACATTAGGTGATTTTCTCGTTTACCGAAATTGGGAGTTTGGTGACGGCTTTACATCTACTAATTTGCAGCCAAACCATTGTTATACAAATGCTGGTGACTATACAGTTTGCTTAACCGTTGAATCAAATAGAGGATGTAAAAAGAAAATTTGCAACGTAAATTTAATTACCGTTAATCCAATTCCAGAAAATGATTTTATTTACGACCCTGAAAAAACCGACTTACTAAAACCTATGATAACATTTACAAATGGTAAAATTGACAGTGCCTCTTATTTCTGGAATTATGGCGATGGTGAAAAAGAAAACTCTGATAATAGTCAAGATTTTGTTTTTCATCAATATAGAGATACCGGAACATATACAATTCAATTGGTTACACAATCAAATGCAGGATGCCTTGATACAATTGAGCATGTAATAATTATTGAGCCCACATTTGCTATATACATACCAACAGCCTTTACGCCAAATGAAGACAATCATAATAATAAATTTGTAGTTAAAGGTACCTCATACAAAGATGTTGAGCTGCAAATATTTAATAGATATGGCGAATTAATATTTAAGCAATATGGCCTAGACCCTGCTAATTCTTGGGATGGCGCCAATGCGCCACAAGGAGTGTATTCATGGCAATTATTTGTTACCGACCCTAAAGGAAAACGAATAAGAAAAGAAGGTTCTGTAACTTTGATAAGGTAAAATTTTATCATATTATTTCCATCGAACCTTCTAAATTTATGACCACAATTTTATTATTATCCGACACTCATAATTTTTTAGATGATAAATTGTTTAAACATTTTAATGATGTGAATGAAATTTGGCATGCTGGTGACATTGGTAATTCAAATTTTTTCGAGCCAATAGAAACTAAATTTCCTGATAAAAAAATAGTTGCCGTTTATGGTAATATTGATGATACAAAAACGAGGAATTCATATCCTGAAATTCAAATATTTAATTGTGAAAATGTAAAGGTTTATATGACACATATTGGCGGCTACCCCGACCATTATGCTAAAGGTATCAAAAACAAAATAATTGAGACTAAGCCTTTACTTTTTATTTGCGGGCATTCTCACATACTAAGAGTAATCTTTGACAAAAAACTAAATGTACTCCATATGAATCCTGGTGCTGCAGGTAATCATGGTTTCCATCAGACTAAAACTTGTTTAAAGTTTATTATTGATGATGACAAGATAAAAGATTTGAAAGTAATTGAATTAGCTAAAAGAGGAATGTAATTTCTAAGTTTCTTTACCTAAACCCCAATCTTAAACTTAATCCAGCACTCCTATTAAATGGGATAATAGTAGGCTCAATTTTTAAGCTTAAATCATCACTCACATCAAAGGTAAAAAGATGAGCATCAACATACGCGTCTACAATTTGAAAGGTATAAAAAACCAAAATACCAACCGCACTTAACTCAGAATTTCTTCTATACTGATTTGCTGAAACTAATATGTCAGATGCAGAATAAGATTCTGGATATTGACTGCTAATTGTCCAATCAGCAACTTTTTTTGATGTGTCGTTTCGAACAATAATTTCTCTCGAGGCAGCATTATATTCTCTTCTGTTTATAACAAATAAATAACCAAACGCTCCTAAACCAGTATACACTATTGGTACTTTCCAATACTTTTTATTATAAACTTGACCAGCGCCAGGTAAAATGGTTGATAATATAGATGCTTTTCTTGGCGAGTGAACAACAACAATAGATTCCCTTTTCGACTTCAAACTATCTAATTTTTGAGCTTTACATATTTCAGAAGCAAAGCATAGAAACAACAGACATAATATGAGACCTAATATTTTCAATTTCTAACTTTTAAATTTCAACATTTACTTTAGTCCAATCTTTCGGAATTATTCCGACTGGATTTTCCATTTTAACTTTAAATCCTAAAAAGTAGTTTGGAACATAAATAACCTTATCCTCCTTTTTATTAAGCCACGAAGCCCACCAACTAAATGTGCTATGCGCTGCAATACATACATCTGAATTTTGTATTAGCTGAAAATCAACAATAGAATTTTGGTCAGAAAAGTAGACTTGCTGCAGGTAATTAAACTCCTTTTTAACAATATCAATTTCATCGCTAAGTACTATTATTTTATATTCACTTTCACTATAATTTTTTATTAAATCTTTATAATAAGAAAATGGTAATGTCAAGTCAGGGCCACCTAAATAATCAGGTCCAAAAGTTTTATAATCCTTTAATCGAATATGAACTGTAAGCAACTTTTTCTTTTCGGGATTTATTTTTTGAATGGCATTCTTGTATTCTAACTGGTACTTTTCTTTGATGGTGAAGAGTTTTTTTATTTCAGCTTCATTGCCATAAAAGTATTGTAAACCTTGCATGTAGCCATAATACCATACGTTCTTTGAGGCATCATTTAACATTTCATCGGCATAGTTTTTTCGGTTGTCTTGGTTGTGATAGAAAGTATATTTCATACCAGGAATTTTGTTCTGAATCCTGAAAATGTAGGTATTTATTTTGTGACTTAATTTACTATCTGGTATTTCGAAATATTCTAAAGCATCCAACAAATTACCTTCAAAACAATAAGGTAGTTTCCTTGCTTTTGCTAAAGAACGCGCCATGGCATACAAAAACATTTTGTTGCCCATTTGCACTGCAGGAGTATTTACAACAATCATTAGCGTATTAATAATGAAATTTACAAGAAAGAATGATTATTTCTTCATCAGTAACTTTATAAACCAATCTATGTTCTTTGGTAATTCTTCTGCTCCAATAACCTTTTAACTCATACTTTAATGGCTCAGGTTTTCCAATTCCTGCATAGGGTTCATCAAGACAAGATTGAATAAGATTTAGAATTTTCATGTGGATTTTATCGTTTTCAATTGCCCACTGATTAAACTGTAACATAGCACTTGACTTAAATGTTACCTTTCTCATTTAGATTTTTTCCTTACTTTTTTGCTATGTTTTTTTAAATCTTCAAATGAAAATGAAACAGAATTTTCATCCTTAATGGCATCAAGCAATAGTGTTTTGTTCGCGTTTGTAGACAATAGATAGGATGTTTCGTCAAGGTCTTCTTCAACAGTAATTGCAATACGTTTACTTTTAAATATTGATTTTAATGTTTTGATGAAGTTTTCATCCAACTCATTAGCACTTGTATGAAATGTTGTGTACATTAATTCAAATATAAAATTTTTTTACTTATTCTTAAATTTCTCTAAACCACCATCTAACCAAGTAATGTATTTTTCAACGTCTTGGTCGTAACCAGTTGGCTTGTTCAACGCATTTTCGTTGTGGTCTACCAACACATACAAAGGTTGTGAGTTGTTTTGATAGCGGCTCACCTCTAAATAAACCCACTTACTGCCCTTTGATTTTATTTTCATTTTCTCATTACCTACTTGCTTTTCAGTCCACTCTGCTTCAGGTAATAAATTATTATCATCCACATAAAGTGAAACCAAAACAACATCGTTACGCAAACGTTTATCCACTTCCGAATTTGTCCACACTTCTGCTTCCATCTTACGGCAATTTACACAAGCATAACCTGTAAAATCAATCATTAAAGGTTTGTTTACTTTTTTAGCATAAGTCAATGCTTCATCATAATCATGAAAACATGGTAAATCGTTCGGACATTCTCCATGTTTATTTTCACTTTCGTGTGATGAAGTGCCACTTGCTAAGCCACCTGCTTTTGATGCTGTTTTTAAACCGTAAGGAGCCTCAGCATAAAAATCAGGAGGAACAAATGCACTTACCAATTTAAGAGGTGCACCCCATAAACCCGGAATTAAATACATGGTAAATGAAAATGAAAGTATAGCCATCATCAAGCGTGTAACCGATAGATATGGAATTCCCCAATCGTTTTTTGGTAACTCATCATCATGATGAAATTTTAATTTTCCTAATAAATAGAAACCTAGTAAAGCAAAAATTACAATCCAAATTGAGATGAAAATTTCGCGGGTAAGAATATTTGCTTGCACCACCAAATCGGCATTTGATGCGAATTTGAATGCCAATGCTAATTCTAAAAATCCTAAAGTAACTTTTACGGCATTTAACCAGCCGCCCGATTTTGGTAATGAATTTAACCAACCCGGAAAGGCGGCAAACAAACCAAATGGCAATGCCAAACCAATTGAGAAACCAAGCATTCCAAGAAATGGTGCAAGTATTTCTCCAGTAGCACCTGCACTAAAAAGCAGCGGACCAATAAAACCACTGGTGCACGAAAACGAAACCAAGGTCAATGTAAATGCCATAAAGAAAATTCCAAGCATTCCGCCTTTATCGCTTTGGGCATCAATTTTATTGACCAATGATGATGGCAACACAATTTCGAATGCACCCAAGAATGAGAATGCAAACACCATTAACAACACAAAGAAAAATAAATTGAAATAGAAGTTAGTTGATATGGCATGCAATGAATCTACACCAAAAGCAATGGTAAAAAGCAATCCTAAACTTACATATAAAATGATGATAGAAAGTGAAAATATACTTGCATTCTTAATGCCTTCGGCTTTAGTTTTGCTTTGCTTGGTGAAGAAACTCACATTCATTGGAATCATCGGAAATACGCATGGAGTAAGCAATGCGGTAAATCCGGCTAACAAGCCCAATAAAAATATTTGCCAACCCGATTGTGGCTCTTCAGATATGGCAGCGGTTGATACAGTTTGCCCAACAACAGTTGCTTTTTTCTCTACTTCTTTTATTGTTGTTTCTGCTATGCTTGAATCCTTCTTTACTTCGGCACTTTGAACTTCTAACTTTTCATTTTGCACTTTTGTGCCTTCTAAATCAAAACTAAAATCAACATCTTTAGGAGGTAAGCATCGTCCTTCCTCGCAAGTCATAAAGTTCAAATAACCTTTAACTTTTATTTTGCCTTCCTTATTTAGTTTAATATGTTGTGTGAATATTGCTTCATGCTCAAAATACTTAACATTCATTTCAAAATTTTTATCGTACTCACTTTTACTTGTCGACTCCTTCGTTTTACCAATAAAAGTAACATCTTTAGTTTTATCAAAGTTAAATGTAGTTGCTACTGGCCCATTATCACTTTCTAAAAACTGACTATACATGTGCCAACCTTTATCAATAGTTGCTTTTAATATTAAATCATATTCATTGTCAGCAGTTTTTTTGCTAGAAAATTTCCAATGCACAGGGTCCGAAATTTGAGCCTGAGAAAAACTTGATATTGCAAATGCAATAAGAAAAATTACCCTTTTGAAGTTCATATTTATTTTTACAAGTTTCAAATGTAAAAAAATAGGAATACGAGTATGTAATAAAAGCGTTAATTGATGTTTATAATAGATTCTAACAATAGTTTTCAATAGTATTTCTAATTTCAAAAAAACTATCTTAGCCAATAAATTAAGAATGAATTTTACAGTTTATAAATCATCAGCTGGTAGCGGTAAAACCTACACCTTAGTGCGTGAGTACTTACGACTGTGTTTAGCTGATGACAATCCGAATAATTTCAAATCAATACTCGCAATTACCTTTACAAATAAGGCGGCAACTGAGATGAAAGAACGTGTTTTTACCGCGCTTAAAGGAATTGCCGAACAAAATGAAAAATACAACACCTTATTATTTGAACTAAAAAACTTACTAATTTTAGAGGATAAGGTTATTAGAAATAGAGCGCATAATGTTTTAAATACAATGCTTCATAATTATGGCTCAGTAAGCATAAGTACGATAGATAAATTCGTTTATAAGATAATCAGAAACTTTTCACGTGATTTAAATTTACCATCAGATTTTGAAATAGAATTAGATGCAAATGTACTTCTAAAACAAGCCATTGAGATGGTTTTAGCAAAAATAGGTACAAATGAAGTTATCTCTAATTTCTTATATGAATTTACCGAAACTAGAGCCTCAAATGAACAGAACTGGAATATTGAAAAAGATTTGCTTGACTTTGCTAAAAACTTACTAACTGATGACTCAATTCTTTACTTGAATGAAATTAAAGAATTAGGACTAATCGATTTTATTCTTGTTAAAAACAAGTTAGATGATTTATGCAAAGTTGTTGAAGATAAGGCAAGGAAGATTGGTGAAAATGCTTTTCAAAAAATAAATGATATTGATGTTGTTGAACAGAGCTATGCACATGGCGGTAGCATTATAAAGTTCTTTAAAAAATTATGTTCTGATAATTTAGCAGACGAAGACTTTGAGGCTATAAAACAAGTAAAATCTATAGTTGAAAAAAACAATCACTCAAGTTCAAAAGCAACTGTTTCCGAAAAAAATACTATTGAATCAATAGCAACATATTTAAATAAGTATTTTAATGAAGCAATCACACTGATAGAAAATGAATTTCAAGAGTATTTGCTTTATTCAATTATTAAAAAAAATATTTTTCTGCTTGCACTTTTAAATGAAATAAATCTATGTCTTCAACAAATAACAGAAGAACACAGAATTATACATATTTCTGAGTTTAATAAGCTAATAGCAAACATAGTTGTAAATGAGCCAGCCCCATTTATTTATGAAAGATTAGGAGAAAAATATTCTCATTTTTTAATTGATGAATTCCAAGACACTTCCATTACACAATTTCACAACTTGCTTCCTCTCATTGAAAACTCATTAGCACAAGGAGGATTTAATTTACTAGTTGGCGATGGCAAACAGTCAATATATCGTTGGCGTGGAGGGGAGATTGAACAATTTATGCAATTGCCGAAACTTCTAAACCATTCTGATAATAACTTACTTTATGAAAAAGAAAACGCCCTTATTAGAAATTATAATGATAAGAAATTAGTAAAGAACTTCAGGTCACAAAAACAAATAATTGAGTTCAACAACTTGTTTTTTGGATACCTCAAACTACAAATTCCAGATAACTTAAAAGCCATTTATGACAATCATGAACAAGAATTTAATCCGGAATTGGATAAGGGATATGCTGAAATACAAATGTTTGAAGTTGAAAAATTAGATACATTAGAAATAGAAAATCAATATAATAATTTAACATTAGAAAAAATTAATAAATGTATTGAATTAGGTTACCAATATCAGGATATTGCAATAATAGTAAGAACAAATAAACATGGCAATATCTTGGCCGAATACCTAACTAACAAAAAGATTCCAATAGTTTCTAAAGAATCACTTTTACTAAAAAACAATGATGAAGTTTTATTTTTGATTAATTGTTTTACCTTATTAAAACAACCTAAAAATCAAATATCAAAAATCGCGATTGCACAATATTTAAGTCAAAAAAACAATACTGATTTTATACTCAACAAAACGAATATTCAAAAAATAGATGTCCTTGAATTTGATGCGCTATTCGATTATTTCAATATTAAAATTTCCTCAAATATTATTAACTTATATCCTATGTATGACTCAGCAGAATTGATTTGTAGGGCATGCAATTTATTTGAGTACTCAAATTCATATTTAATATACTTTCTTGACAACTTACTCATTTACAGCCAAAAGAGTTCAGCATCAATTACCGGATTTTTAGAATGGTGGAATGATAATAATCACAAATTATCTATTTCAGTTCCTGAAGGAATAAATGCTGTAAATATTTTATCAATTCATAAATCAAAAGGGCTAGAATTTCCTGTAGTAATAATTCCGTATGCAAATTGGCAAACGAATAAAGGTCAAGAATTTTTGTGGTTAAAATTAGATTTGCCAGAAATAAAAAACCTAAAAACTGCTTTAATATCTACTAATAAAAAGTTGCAGCAAACTAAATATGCTCATTTATATGAAAGTGAAAAAAGCAAACAAATACTAGACAATATAAATATGTTGTATGTTGCATTTACAAGAGCAGAGCAAATGCTTTTTGTAATAGCCGGCAAACCCAAAGCAACATTAAACTTATCAAAATATTTTGTGGACTTTATTCAAGTTTATAAACATACAGATGACCTTGAAAATTGCTACACTTTCGGCATAGCATCAAATCCTTCTAAGATAAATAAGCCTAAGGAAAATATAATCCAAGTCCCTATTTATTCTAATAATTGGCGCGAAAAAATTATGGTCGTTTAAGAATAAAAAACTCAAGTTTCAACATAAAAACTATTTGTTAATTAAGAATATTTTTAGTGCATATTATTTAGTGAAGGCTTATTATTTAATTTGGTTAAATCATTAATGAAAATTACTCTAATATAAAATTGTTTCATTGATTTTAATAATCAGAACCTTACACCTTCCTAAAGCAATTCAATTGTTAAATTCAATTCTTTGATTTCAACAATATTTTTTTAGCTTTGCGACCCTTTACAAAAAAAAGGAAACATAGTAGTTTGTATTTTAAATAGTTACATTAAATAATAGTTATGAATCAAATCATTTACTTAGTTCCCGCACTCGGGATTGTTGGCCTAATTGTAATGGCCGTTAAAAGCGCATGGGTTAGCAAGCAAGATGCTGGCGACAAAAACATGCAAGAATTAGCTGGATACATTGCCGACGGAGCAATGGCTTTCTTAAAAGCAGAATGGAAAGTACTTAGTATTTTCGTTGTTTTTGCTGCTGCTTTATTAGCTTATTCAGGCACTATTCATGAGGTGAATGGTTTACCTATTCACTCTAGTTGGATTATTTCAATTTCATTTATCATTGGCGCAGTATTCTCTGCAACTGCAGGATATATAGGAATGAAGGTAGCTACTAAAGCCAACGTTCGCACCACGCAAGCTGCCCGTACAAGTTTGAAACAAGCTTTGAAAGTATCATTTACAGGTGGTACCGTAATGGGCTTAGGAGTTGCTGGTTTAGCAATTTTTGGTCTTGGTGGATTGTTCATCGTATTCCTAAATATTTTTGCCGACTTAGGTGCCGATACAGTTAAAACTGCAATAGAAGTATTAACAGGTTTCAGTTTAGGTGCAGAGTCAATTGCATTGTTTGCACGAGTTGGTGGTGGTATTTATACCAAAGCTGCCGATGTGGGTGCCGACTTAGTTGGTAAAGTAGAAGCAGGTATTCCTGAAGACGACGTTCGTAACCCTGCAACAATTGCTGACAACGTAGGCGACAACGTAGGTGATGTTGCCGGTATGGGAGCCGATTTATTTGGCTCATATGTTGCAACAATTTTAGCCACAATGGTTTTAGGACAAGAAGTTGTAGTAACAGACAACTTTGGTGGTATGTCTCCTATCTTATTGCCAATGGTAATTTGTGGATTAGGTATATTATTTTCTATTGTAGGGACATGGTTTGTAACAATAAAAGATGAGAAATCGAATGTTCAAAATGCATTGAACTTAGGTAATTGGGCTTCGATGGCGTTAACAGTTATTGCTTCATATTTTGTTGTAAACTGGATGTTGCCTGATGGTGATATTACTTTAAGAACCGTAACATTCAATAAAATGGGTGTATTTGGTGCTATCTTAGTTGGAACCATTGTAGGTGCCATCATGAGTATCGTTACTGAGTATTATACTGCAATGGGCAAGGGTCCGGTTTTATCAATCATTCAGCAATCATCAACTGGTCATGCTACTAATATTATTGGTGGTTTATCAGTAGGTATGAAATCTACCGTTATTCCAATCTTAACATTGGCTGGAGGTATTATGGGTTCTTACTATTGTGCTGGATTATACGGTGTGGCAATTGCCGCTGCAGGTATGATGGCTACTACAGCTATGCAATTGGCTATTGATGCTTTCGGGCCTATCGCAGATAACGCAGGAGGTATTGCTGAGATGAGTCAATTGCCTCCAGAAGTTCGTGAGCGTACCGATAATTTAGATGCAGTAGGTAACACAACAGCAGCTACAGGAAAAGGATTTGCGATTGCTTCGGCTGCATTAACGTCTTTAGCATTATTTGCAGCATTCGTTGGTATTGCTGGTATTGATGCAATCGATATTTACAAAGCTCCAGTTTTAGCTGGTTTATTTGTGGGTGGTATGATTCCGTTTATTTTCTCTGCGTTGTGTATTCAAGCTGTTGGTAAAGCTGCGATGGACATGGTGCAAGAAGTACGTCGTCAGTTCCGCGAAATTCCAGGAATCATGGAATACAAAGCAAAACCAGAATATGAAAAATGTGTGGCTATCTCTACAAAAGCATCTATTCGTGAGATGATGATGCCAGGTGCTATTGCATTGATAACTCCAGTTATTGTTGGTTTCATTTGGGGACCAGAAGTATTAGGTGGTTTATTAGCAGGTGTTACAGTATCGGGTGTGTTGATGGGAATTTTCCAATCGAATGCAGGTGGTGCATGGGATAACGCAAAAAAATCATTTGAGAAAGGTGTATTAATTAACGGTGAGATGTTCTACAAAAAATCAGAACCACACAAAGCATCAGTAACTGGTGATACTGTTGGTGACCCTTTTAAAGATACATCAGGTCCATCAATGAACATCTTAATTAAACTGATGAGTATCGTTTCATTGGTAATTGCTCCTTATATTGCCGTAGTAGGCGGAATGAAAGCAGATAAAATGGCTGGTAATGGTATGCAAAAAGAATGTTGCAAACCAATGAACACCAAATGCGATATGAACAAATGTATGAGCATGACAAAAGAAGAGTGTGCTGCTTATTGCGATTCAATGGGATGTTCGGCAGAAGAAAAAGAAATGTGTATGAAGCATGCTGGTGGAGGTTCATCATGTATGGATGGTTGCAGTCATGGTTGCAAAACAAAAGAAGAGTGCATGAAAAGCTGCGGCGAAGAATGTGCTTCGAAACACAAAGAATAATTCCTATTTTACTTTATCATAAAAAGAGGGATGCAAGAAATTGTATCCCTCTTTTTTTTGTTGTTTGTTACTAAAAGGATGGGTAATAGAGACTTTACAGCCGGCATCAGCTGTATATCAAAATTTAGGCGCATCTTGCACATGAATAGTTGATTGCCAGAGGCAAACCTAATAAGTGCAACTTGGCAAAGAGCCAAGGTTCTTCTGATTAATATATCGTCCCTACGGGACTTTGGGATTGGGTTCTACATAATTTTCTACCGATGTATTGTCCCTACGGGACACAATACAAATCATGTTGTGATAGGTGATTATATTTCGTCCCTGCGGGACTTTGGGATTGGGTTCTACATCATTTTCTACCGAGATATTGTCCCTACGGGACACAATACAAATCATGTTGTGATAGGTTATTATATTTCGTCCCTGCGGGACTTTGAGATTGGGTTCTACATCATTTTCTACCGATGTATTGTCCCTACGGGACACAATACAAATC
>JBEIDK010000019.1:0-39316 GCA_040383485.1 Flavobacteriales bacterium | reverse complement strand
TCATATGCATTCAAAACCTGAATATTAGTCATTGCTTGCATCTGGAACAAAAATTCATTTCCAGCTCTTTTTGCAGGGTCTCCTGTACAAGATTCTTCAGTTCCCAATACTGCAAATTTTACATTAATGTGGTTTAGAATTTTTACGATGGCTTTAGTAATCTTCTTAGCACGGTCATCAAAACTACCTGCACAACCAACCCAAAAAAGCACTTCGGGGGTTTCGCCGTTAGCAAACATTTGAGCCATAGTTGGAACTTTTAAAGGAGCTGTCATATTTTATATCTTTAAAACAAAAATAGTAGAATTATTTTGACTAATTAGTAGTTAGGTTTTTTTATATTTTAAAATAATAAGTATACTATTTAAACATTGTTATAATTTCTTGTCTTAGCTCAACAATTTTTTGTAACTCAGGTTCAGAATTACGAATTAATTTAAGCCATCTGAACTTTCCAATTGTTTTTTTCATCATTTCCCAATAATATAAGGCAACCATTCCTGTTATTGGCATTACAAAGAAGTTAGCAATAAACAAATAGCCATTATTTATAAAACTTGATGATATTAGAATGTAAAAAGTATAAAGTATTACCCATATAAAACCTCCAGCAGCAAGATTTATAGAAGTAAAAAATTCTATATTCTTTACTGATTTCTTTGCAACTAAATACGGTAATTTAAACGCTAAATAATTCAATGATAAACCAATTAAATAAATAGGAAATGCAAAAATTAAAATAACTAAATTTAAAGAAACCTTACCAAAGCCATTTTCATTTTCAAGAACTACCCAATCACGAATTTTTTTGGCTTTCAAATATTTATTATAGTCATTTATTTTTATTCTAATCTCCAGTAACCTATCAGTATCAAAGCCGTTTATTTTGTTCGCAATTTCTTGTTTGGTTGTTTTCGATTTTCTAAATATTTCGCTGTATGTTTCAAATATTTCGTCATTTTCTTTATCATTGATGATTACCATTAATTCTTTAAGTCTGGCCTCGCATTCAGCATTTATTTTATTGATGGCTATTACAGGATTTTTTAAATATTCTTGCTCATACTTTTTAACATCAATAGGGTGCCCAAAAACTATTTGGTATTCACTTCTAAACTGAGATGGATTGGTGTAGTTAATCGCTACTGGTAGTAATTTTAATCCTAATGTAAAATTAGTTTCAGCTTCTGTTGAGTAGGCCATTCTAGCCATTCCTTTTTTAAATTTTCGAAGTCTCTTTTCTTGAATACAATTACCTTCAGGAAAAATCATTACTTTATTTTTAAGCTTGAGTAATTGAGTCGTTTTACTAAAGGTGTCAGAGTTTTTATGCAAGTTCTCAAATCCCTCTTGTAATCGATAAATTGGTAAAATATGAAATTGCTTTAGCAAAAACGTTTTTAGTTTAGAGCTAAATACATCGCCTCTAGTGAGTGTATAGATGTTTTCATTTAATGCAAAATGAACTACAATCGAATCGTAAAATGCATTGCTATGATTCCCATAAAGGAATAATGGATTTTTATTAGTTACATTTTTACGTCCAACAATATTTATTTTTTTGAAAAAAATTTTGTTCGTTGTAGATATGATTAAAGTACAAATTAGATATATGGGATTCATTTTTATTTTTTAGAATGGGTAACCAATCCCAATGTTTAAGAAGTTAAAATTAGAAATGTTTAAAAGTCCTGAGTTAATGCCAATCCACCTTTCGCCTTCTTTTCTAGATGGGTCCCGAAACTTGGCAGCTAAATCTAACCTGAAAATGAAAAACGAAAAATCATATCTTAGTCCAAATCCACCTCCAATTGCCAAACCATTTATAAAATTTTGAGTATTAAAGTGTGCTAATTTTTTACCTGTTAAGTCGTCAGTATTTATAAGCCAAATATTACCAATATCAATAAATGTTGCGGCATTCAATTTTTTAAACACTTTATAACGATATTCAAAATTACCAACTAGTTTAATGTCACCAATTTTTTCAATTACGGTAGCGCTTGTATTGTTATAATTACCTGGGCCAAGTGTTCTTGCCCGCCAAGCCCTTATATCGTTAGTACCACCTCCAATAAAACTTTTTACAAATGGTATTGATTGTGAATTGCCATATGCTTTCGCTATTCCAAAATCAAGTCGAGAAACAAAAGTTCTACTATCAGTAAAATTGAAATAATTTCTTAAGTCAATTTCTATTTTAGCATATTGTGCATAGGGCTGCTCCAGAGCACTAAACTTTGGAATTCCTCTGAATATTGTATAGTTATTTGATTCATCTTTCTCTGCCCCTCTTAAAGTATTTATTAATTGTGGTAAATTACCAGCAGTTTCAACATTTAGTCTTAAATAGGTGGTATGGAATTTTTTAAAATCTTCTTGGTTATTAAATAGAAAAGAATACTTTAAAGCGGTAATAAGTAAATTTCTATAGCTCTGAGTTAATAATGGATTGTTTCTAACAATTAAAATTTTTTCAAATGCATCAGACTGTATAATACCGATATAGTTAAAATCGATAGGAGTTACTGTATGCTGTTTATATTTACCTTCTCTCCAGTTATATGCCAATGAAGAATTAGATATGCTGCGGGTATAGTTATCATTACTTTGATAATTGAATGCAATTGCAATTACTGTTTTAGGATATGCTTTTTTAGAAAAATAGGGTTTTATAAAAGGAAATGCAAATCTAGGAATAGTTAATGAAAACTCTGGTCCAACCTCAACAGTATTAAATGTTGCATTCTTAATTTTTTCACCAGTATTCTGATTTTCACTGCTTACGATATCTGGTAATTGCTTTAACTCTAAACCAGTTCTTATTTGAAAAATTTCAGCTCCTTTAAATATATTTTTATTCTGATAAACTAAGTTGCCTCTTATTCCAAAATATCCCGAACTATTTGTTCCTTCTGCTTCAAGACTATAAGATTGTTTTTTTAATGATGATAGCCTTACGTAAGCATCTACTTTTTTTCCTGTACTGTCTGAGTTCTCTTTAAAATCTAAATTAACATTGGAAAATACTTTTAAATTTTGAAAACGTTTGTAAGTATCTTCAACATCCTGTTGGGAGAATAATTTAGTTGGTTCAAAAAAAACTGGCTTTATTAAAACATCTTTCTTAAACTTTAATTGATTATTAAAAACAAACTTAAATCCTGATGCAAACTCTAGAGAATCAGTAAAAAGTTCATCTCTTTTCGTTAGCTGAAAATCAGGATAAATTATAACCTTACCAATAAAATATTTATAATGATTTGTATCCACTAATTCAGTTGGATTTCTAATTACAATTTGAGTTTTTACAGTATTATTCTTTAATGCACTATCACCAATAAATTTAATGTATTCTTTATTAAAATTAAAATACCCATTGCTCCGAATTATATTGGCTAGCCTAATTCTTTCTTCCTCAATTTTATTTTGGTCAAACAAATTCCCTGATTGAATTAAGCTTTGATTTTTGTGAGTATTAATAATATCAAGTATTTCGGAATCATTAACTTTATAAGTTATTAAATTAAAACGATAAGGAACATTACCAATAAGCGTATAAATAATATTTGCTTTTCTATTTTTATAAATAATGGAGTCCTTTACTAATGCATTAAAATAGCCTTTTTTTTCAAGGAATAATTGTAATTGAGTTGTGGTTTTTTTTGTGAGAAAAGTATCTAATACAACAGGTTCTTCGGCAACAGTATTTGCAATCCACCTTTTTATGCGGTTGTCCTTTCCAGACTTTGAATAATTGTAAGCTAATAAATAAAATCGAAAAAATCCAAATAACTTTTTGTTAGGCTTTTGTTTAATAATTGCATTAATCTCATCCCTATCTAAACTTTTTATTTTTGTTATTACTCTATTGTTATTTAATAAAAATTGTTCTTTTGTTAATGTTTTTGAAGGATTACAAGAACATATAGCGAAAGAAATAACAATCATAGAAATGATATTATTCAAATATTTATTTTTAAGATTCTTAAATTCCATACACCTAATAAGGCAAATATAAAATTTATTAGGTTTTATGAAAGTTTAAAAAAGTTTTGCAAACCTATAAGCCGGTTTTTGTAAATTGATATTTCTATCAAAACCCTTATCATTTATCTAGTAGTGAACTTGCGCACACTCTCTAACGCCCTACCCGTCGGAGATGATACTAAAATCAATAATGCGGGCAGCATCTTTTTCTCCGATTTATTTGGGCTTCCAACCCATAAGGTTTACCCCTAATTTATGTTACCATAAAAAAGCGTGGGCTCTTACCCCACATTTTCACCATCACCTGTGTTTACGAATAAACCATTGGCTGTAATTCTCTGTGGCACTTGCTGTTGCTATGTTATCTCTAACAATGCACTCCTGATGTTCTCAGGATATGGAGCCCTATGTTGTCCGGACTTTCCTCTGAATAAATGAATATCCAGCGATAAGGCGGTTTGCAAAACTCTTGCGAAATTAAAAAAATAAAGGAGAAACTTCTAAAATAAAAATAGGTTAAATTTTATTACTTAAAATTTAAAGAGACATGGCTTTGCAGAATAAAATTATTTTTGCAAAATACTTTTATGAATAAGCAAGAAAAGTTAAATAGCTACAAAGAAATACTTATTAAATTTATACCAACCAAAAGCGTTGATACAATTGCTAATTGGATTATTCAGTTCAAATTCAATTTAAAAATAACTCATAACCGTAATAGTAAATTAGGTGATTATCGTCGCCCAGCTAATGAACAGGATGTGCATAGAATCACTGTAAATCATAATTTGAATCAATATGCATTTTTAATAACTTTAGTACATGAAATTGCACATCTTACCACTTACGAGCAATTTAATAATAAGCATAGAGATATTAAACCTCATGGTCAAGAATGGAAAAGAAATTTCAAAAACTTAATCTGGAATTTTTTAAACGAAGAAATATTTCCACCAGAAGTTTTACATGCGCTTAAAAATTATATGAATAATCCAGCAGCTAGCAGCTGCACTGACTCAAATTTACAGCGCGTATTAAAGCGCTATGACAAAAATAAAACTACTATATTTCTTGAGGATTTAAAAGAAGATTCAACCTTTAAAATTAATGGTAGAATATTTAAAAAAGGGAAACTACGAAGAGTAAAGTTCGAATGCAAAGAAGTAGGAGCTAGGGGAGGAAATTACCTAATAAGTGGCTTAGCAGAAGTTTTGGAAATAAAAGAGTAAGTACTAAATTTTTATTTTAGTAATTAGAATATTTACCAAGTTATATCGCATTTTATTATCTACTCTTTTTTACAAACTGATAACCTCCTTTAGTAGCACCCCAAACTTGTTTTCCATCTAAATCAAAGCCTTGATCCCAGCTTACCAGCAAATCTTCTTTAATAACTACTCTGGAGGTTGCATATTTAGCTCCTCTTAAATTACTTTCACAGTCACTTTTGTTTGTACTACCTATAAATTCACCTTTATCATTCTTCTTCAAATAAATGCTGCAGCCTTTGCGGTCCTCTAATGAATCAGGAGTCAATTTTGAAATAAGTTTTTTATTTTTCCAAGCACCAGCAAACCTATTGGCATTACCATAAAAAGTATATACTTTACTTACAATAGTCGAGTCATTTATTTTTTTAACATTATAAACCCTCTGCCTGTATGGCTTATCAAGCGCAGTAACTATTGCCTGTTCAACATAAAGCCAAACACCATCATCTCTCTTTTTCCAAATTTGTTTCATGTGTAGGTGTATTTCAAAATAGTTACTATCAAGTCTTGCTTGCTGCTTACTATCAAAAGCACCAGTCATCCACTTAGATAAATTTTTAACGTCATTGTCTGTTACCTTTTGTTGAGCATAAATAGCTATAAATGCTATTTGAAAAATGACGAATAGTTTAAGTTTTAATTTCATTGTATTGATTAAGTGCTATGCGAAACTATTAATATAAAATTAAATTCCTTTTAGAAATTAGGCAATATTGTTTTTTTTAATTACTAGATTATTGAACAGAAAGTAAACAAAGATTGATGATACAATTCCAACTAACCAACCTCCAGCAATATCTAGCGGATAATGTCTTCCAAGCATTATTCTGCTTAATGAAACAAGTGAACAGTAAATGAACATAGTAACAATTATGGCCTTATTTTTTTTACCAAAAAGCATGATTATAAAAAATGAAAGTGCCATACTATTTGAGGCGTGAGAAGAAACAAATCCATAAATTCCGCCGCAGTCATTATTTACTAAATGTACAAAATTCTTCAACTCAATATTATGGCAAGGGCGGTACCGCTGAACTAAATTTTTTATTAATCTACTTAATTGATCAGATGTTAGAATAAGCAATGCTACTAAAGGTAATATGGCATAAATTTTATTTTTAAATTTTTTATAAAGAAATATTAACAATACCAGATATAGAGGAACCCATGATAGTTTGTTACTTGCTAAAGTAGCCAGATTATCGGATAATTCAGAATGTTTGCCATTAATAGAAAAGAATAAACGTTCATCAATTTTTTTTAGAATCGAAATAAGATTATTCATAAGTATAATTTGTGCTAAAGTAAATTTATTTTAGTGATATATTTGTGTTGTAATGATAGATGATTCTACAATTATTTTGTTTGACGGTGTTTGTAATTTATGTAACGGATTCGTGCAGTTTGTTATTCGAAATGACAAAAGTAAAAAATTTAAATTCGGCTCTTTACAATCTGCTAGCGCACAGCATTTGCTTACAAAATATGATATTACCAATGAACTAAAAACGGTTATCTTAATTTCAGGCGGTAAAGTATATTATAAATCTACTGCAGCATTAAAAATATTAAAACAGCTCAACTTTCCTTTACCAATACTTTACTTTTTAATTTTAGTACCCAAATTTATTAGAGATTATTTTTACGACATTATTTCAAGAAACAGATATAAATGGTTTGGCCAGAAGGATACTTGTATGATTCCCACTCCTGAATTAAGCTCTAGATTCATTGAATGAGCTATCAATGTGTTTGAAAGTCTTTATTTTAATCTTTTAAAATTTAATTAAACAAACTTTGTTTGGTATCATTGCAACTTCAAATAAATAAGATGAAAATAGGGATTTTACGTGAAGGGAAAACACCTCCTGACAAAAGGGTACCGTTTACTCCTGAGCAATGTGTAATGATTAATAATAACTTTACAAATGTTCAAATTGTTGTGCAGCCGTCACCAATCAGATGTTTCTCTGATTCGGAATATTTAGCTAAAGGTATTAGTATTCAAGAAAACCTTGCTGACTGCGACGTTTTAATAGGTGTAAAAGAAGTGCCAGTTGAACAATTGATTGAAAATAAGAAATACTTGTTTTTTTCTCATACCATTAAAAAGCAGCCGCACAATCAAAAATTAATAAAAGCTTTATTAGCAAAGAAAATACAGATGATTGATTATGAAACTCTCACTGATGAGCTAAACAATAGAATTATAGGTTTTGGTCATTATGCTGGTATTGTTGGCACATATAATGGATTACGGGGTTATGGTAGAAAATATAATTTATTTGGAATAAAACCTGCTAATAAATGTAAGGATAAGGCAGAGCTTAGAGAGGAATTGAAAAAGGTAAATCTTTCGAATATAAAAATTATTGTAACTGGCAATGGTCGCGTTGCAAATGGTGCAATAGAGTTATTGGGTATGCTTGGCATCAGAAGAATTACTCCATTTGAATTCACCCATTTTTCTTTTCGCGAACCTACTTATGTTCAGTTACACAGTAGCAATTTTAATGAGCCTATTGATGGTTCTGCTTGGAGCACCGATAATTTTTATAAGCATCCAGAATTGTTTAGAAGTACATTTACCAAATTTACAAAGTACTGTGACCTATTACTGCATTGTTCATTTTGGAATCCGAAAGCACCAATATTATTTTCTAAAAAAGACATGCGTTCTCCAGAGTTTAGAACCAGTGTAATTGCTGATATTACTTGTGATATTAATGGTTCTATCCCCAGCACCATGAGAGCATCAACTATTGAAGAGCCTTTTTATGGATATAATCCAATAACAGAGCAAATCGAAGAACCTTTTAGTAATAGCACTATTACTATAATGGCAGTAGATAATTTACCATGTGAATTACCTCGAGACGCAAGTGAAGACTTCGGACGTGACTTAATTGAGAAAGTTCTACCATCGCTTTTAGAAATTGATAAAGAAGGAATTATTGATAGAGCAAGCATTACTAAAAGTGGCAAGCTAACTTCAAATTATGAGTACTTAAGCGATTATGCTTCGTGATATAGGGTTGAACAATTCATAGTATTCTGTATATTATTTCTTTTCAATAATATCAAAATATACTTTTATGCTTTTACCTTTTTCTTCAGTAATTACTAGTTCATGTCGACCCTTATTGGGTTTAACCGATATTTGATGGTAACGAGATGTCTCACCAATATATTCCTTATCCAAATACCAATATAGTTTTGAATGAACTGATTTATGTGTAGCATTCATTATTAAGTCATTTTTTTTACCATTTTCATCAAGTGGTAAATAAATTTTAAATCCATTTCTAGGATAAATTAAATCGAAATTTGCAATTGTTGTTTCATCTATGCAATACGAAGCTATTGCTGGAGAAGAGTTAAATTCTAAATGGCTTTTTTTATAGAAAAATTCTTGAATTGGGCTTAATACAAAATATGGTAAGTGTTTCATTTTAATTACTGGATAACAGTTGCTATTAACTTGAAACTGCCCCGTTGAGTCGCAATGAATAATTTTATGATAGCTGCAAACAGTTGATTTTAGGGTAGAGAAGGGGATTGTCAACATCTTAGTGTTCGGACAAATTTCTGAAGCCCTACAACCAGATTCGCTGCAAATGCCTGTATTTGTTAAATTTTTGATTGGTTTCGAAAACCATTCATTTTTTGTAAGAATGTTAAAGATTGAAAACATTAGTGGTGCTGCTACATTTATTCCAGTAAGCCCAGGTCGGCCTTCACCATCGGCATTTCCAATCCAAACAACTACTGTATATTTTTGATTTAAACCAACAGCCCAAGCATCTCTAAAACCAAAGCTGGTGCCTGTTTTCCAAGCTATTTTTGATGTTGATGAGAAAATGGAATTACCTGAATACTCATCAGGCCGCACTAATTCAGTCATTGAATTTAGCATCTGCCAAATGCATCCAGCATTGATGATGGTATTTTTTGTACTAACAAATATTTTTTTTTCTTCAAACCTTAAATAATTGGCAGGTCTAATATCATGTTTACTATAGGTGCCATATCTGTTGTAAGATGTTAGTGTTCTACCAAGGCTAGCATATACACTAGCAACTTCCCAAGGAGATACCTCGGCGCCACCAAGGATAAGCGATAAACCATAATGTTTGGCGCCTTTCTGAATTGTTGTAAAGCCTAGTTTTCTTAGTTGAAATAAAAAGGGTGCTGTTCCATATTGTTGCAGCATTTTTACTGCCGGTACATTTAAAGACCTTGCTATTGCTTCGTTTGCAGGAACCAAACCATCATACGTTAGGTTAAAATTTTTTGGTGCATATGATCCAATTTGTGTTGGAATATCTTCGATTAATGAATTGGGAGTTATTTTTCCTTCGTTAAGTAAGGAAGCATACAATATAGGTTTTAATAAACTTCCTGAGCTTCTTGATGATGAAATAATATCTACATCATTATTATCTTCTTTATTTTCAGAATCAGTATTGCCTATGTATGCCAACACATTTCCTGATTTTGTATCTAATATAATTGCGCATGCATTATTTATTTGGTTGCTTTTTAAATGCAACATTTGGTTATCAATAATTGCTTTGCATCTTTCTTGTAGTTGACTATTTATTGTTGTATAAAATATCTTTCCTTCTCCATTTTCTTTACTTGCTCTTTGCAATAAATGCGCTGCTAACTGCGGCAGAGCAATAGGTTTATCAGGTATATTTTCTTGCAGTGCTAGTTCATAAGTTAATTTATCAATGATGTTTTTATTATAAAGTTTTTGTAATAATCTATTTCTTTTTTGAATGAGTAGGTTGTGGTTTTTGCCTGGGTAAATTAATGATGGTGCATTCGGAAGTACTGCTAATAGAGCTGACTCAGACCATGATAAGTTTTTTGGGTCTCTTCCAAAATATCTCCATGAAGCTGCATGCAATCCTACAACATTGCCTCCAAAAGGAGCATTACATGAATAGTAATTTATTATTTCTTGTTTCGAGTATGAACATTCAATTCTAGTTGCAATGATTATTTCAATCAACTTTTCGGTGTATGTTCTACTGGGGTTACCTCTCGAGAGTCGAGCCAATTGCATGGTTAAAGTGCTACCTCCAGTTTTCTTTTCACTTTTTTTAAAATTCTTAATTGCAGCATTGCAGAGAGAAATAAAGTTAACACCAAAATGGTGATAAAAGTGTTTGTCTTCAAACTCAACTAAGCAAACCTTAAACTTATTAGGAATGCTATCGGTATATGGAAATCTCCATTGACCATCAACAGCAATTTTTGCGTTTAATAGTTTGTTTTGCGAATCATATAAAACAGTACTATAAGTGCTTTTAAAAAGTGGTTTAGGTAAACTACAATAAAAGGCGATAGTTAATAACAAGAAAGTAAAAATGATTACTTTCTTGTATTTGCGTGTGAAATATTTGAGTTTCTGAATCAACAATTTTTCTTAGCGAGACACTTTAATCCACTTTCCTGTTTTTCGCGAGTATGCTTTACTATCATACATGGCTTCTACATTGATACCAGGCAAATAATAGCTTCCGCTATAACTAGCATTTAGTTTAAATTTAAATGTTTTAGACTCATTCGCTTTCAAATTAAAGTAGGTCATAATCTTATCGTCTCTTATGTCTTGATAATCGAATTTTGAATTTTGAAGCGATTCTTCAGTATCATCCATTCTTGCATTATGTATTTCCCAACCTGATGGAATGTAATTGAGTAATGCTATGTTTTCTAAATTCCCCTTCATGCCCGGGTTCTTAATGGTTACCTCCATAGTGAAGTTAGTGCCTTGCTTCAAATTGCTAACATCAATGATTTGATTTTGTTCTGACTTAAATTTCATCTCAGTTACAATACTTTCTTGTTCTTCAATTTCACTACCAATAGCTGGTTTTCCTTTGTTTATTAGGCGTGCATATAGTAACCCTTTACCTTTATTGATGATTTTTAAGTTGCCCGAAATATTCTTTGAAAAATCAATCGGTATTGAGTTAATCGCACTATTTCCAGCGAGCTTAACACTCTTGCCATTTAGCAAAACCTCTACTTGTAAAGATGAAGAAGAGCCATATTTTTTGATATAACTCGAAACGGCCAATAAACTGTAAGCTGTTGACTGTGTACTTAAATAATTTCGACTTGATAGATTTTGTGAAACTTCTTTTAACATAGCAAATGCCTGATTTTTTTTGTTCATCTGACATAAAGTTTCAAGAATCATTGCTTCATCTCTTTCCGTTGAACCAAAAGTATAATAGTCAATGTCGTATTTTTTTACACCTGTTGTTAACTGATTAATTATTTTTTCGGCTACATCATCATTATTAGTAGCAGAGTAGGCAGCAGCAAGTTTCCATTTGGCTTGCAGTGAAAGTGTTTTCTCTTCTCGCATTCTATTCATTGCACTTAATGCTGGCTTATTTGCTAAAGCGAGAATATATAACCTATATGTTTCTAAATAATCTGAGTATTGGAATTTTCCTTTATTAGAATCCCAATTATTTGCTGTTGATTGCTGGTATTTAATACTCGCTTGTTTCATAGAAAGAGGTATTTCATAACCTTTTTTCTCTGCACAAAATAAGAAGTGACTGGCGTAAACACTTCCCCAATCGTTAGTGTAATTATCGCCTGGCCAATATGAAAACGAACCATCTGATAATTGGAATTTTTGTAATCGAGCAATGGCTGCTTTTATATTTGATTCTATGGATGCCTTTCTTGTATTTGATAATGTGGTAATTTCATCAATGTATAGCTGAGCAAATGCTGCGGATGAAGTTTGTTCAATACAACCATGCGGATATGAAATGAGATAGTTTAACCTAGACTCTAAATTTATTGGTGGTAAAGAAGATATTTCTAATGAACCTGAATTAGTTCCATTTATACCTATTCCGGAGTAGTTACTTTCTAACTCTTTACCAGCGTCGACAAACATTTCTTTCACATCTGTTCTATATGGATTAGGATTTCGAACATCTAGTTCAATTGAATAGTGAGAACTTTTGTTGCCAGAAACCGCATTGATATTTACTTTAGCAACACCAATTTCTTTTTTTACTTTTAAGTTAAAGGTAACTATTTCTTCATTGTTTTGTTTAACCTTTATTGCCTGACTCTTATTACCTATAACCTCAAGTAATGAATTGCATTCGACTGAAATAGTTGCATTTTTTATATTAGCATCTCCACCGAAAACGGACACAGGTAGTTGCACTTCTTCATCAACACTTAGTACTCTCGGCAAAGTACCTAAAATCATAATTGGGCTTTTTACGGCACTCGTTTTTTCTGCAGATCCGTATGCACCGTTATAGCCAGCAATTACCATGGTTCTCACAGAGCCAATATACATTGGCATTTTGAAACTATGATTTTTCTTTTCACCTTTTTTGATGTGAAACGGTCCCATGAATTTTACAAGAGGCTTAAATCTATTTGCCTTCGCAGCATCTTTATTGATTTGATTACCATCACCTCCAATACTAAGTATTCGTTCAAGCTCGCCTCCATAAGCTCCTATTACATAATCATAAATATCCCATGTTTTTATTCCTAAAGCTTCACGGGCGTAAAAATTTGTCCATGGATCAGGTGTTTTAAAACGAGTTAAATCTAATAATCCCTCATCTACCACTGCAATGGTATATGTCATTTCTTTTCCATTTTCTTCTGCTACCATGATGTACGTATTTGTTTCAGGAGCCAATACTTCAGGCATTTTTATTATTGGCCTGAGATGTGTTTCTGGGTCATCAATTCTAATAGGTATAACACCATAAAGCCTAATAGGCAGGTCGTTAACCGTTTGAGCATGCGGTTGTAATAAGGAAACATGAACATAGATGTTTGGAGCCATTTCAGGAGTAACTTTGAATTTGAATTTAGTATTCCCCTTAGTTGTTTCAAGCCAATGTGCTTCTAAAATTTTCGAACCTGTTTCTATTGTAATTAACGCGCGTCCTCCTTTTGGTGATGGTATGTCAATGATGGCATCTTCATTACATTTATAGTTTTCTTTTTCGGCCGAAAAATGCAACATACTGGCAATAATTTTATTGTTTTGTCCACCTCTATCCATCCAATTTGGATAATCAAAATAGGTTGTAATTGCACTTGAATGTCCACCGTCAATATCACTCACTCTTATTAAATAACGTCCCCAATCTTCTTCATCAAACTCAAGATTAAAACTACCAGCACCATTTCGTGTAGATATGTTTTGCGTATATACCGGTTTATGGTAATCAGAAGTAATATAGTTTGCTAAATCATCTTCGTATTGGTCCCACCACCAACGCCAGTCAAGCTTATAAACTTGTACTTTTAAGTTACTACATCCAATTGGTTCGCCATTACTGTTTACCGTCGCTATTTTTATTTCATGTTTTCTATCGGTATAAAGTATTCCGCTATTCTTTTCTCCTTCAGGTAATTGAATTCCAACATATTTTTCAAATGGTGAATAGGTAAATGAGAAGCGATCAACACTGAAGGCACCGCCCGATTCATATACGCGAGAAACAATATTTGCATTTAAAAAACCTGTTGCACTTGATTTGGTATTTATCTTGAGTGGAAACTTAACGTCTCCATTTTCATTCAGTTTTCCATCAAATAAATTTAGATTCTCTGATTCAAATTTTTGAGTGATATCGTCGAACTGATATGTTTTGTACTTATTAAAAGTAGTTTTTTTAGTAGAAAGGGAAACAGATACTGATGCAGCCAAATTCTTAGCTATAGCGCCAGTTAGCCAATTAGCATGTAAAAGGAAATTTTCACTTGCTTTTGCACTGATAACTTTACCTTCATTGATGTTAATGTTTAATTTTAATCTATTCGGCATCACTGTTTCTATGCGAATATTTTTAGTAAATTCAATTGCGCCAACCTTACAGAGTGCTGTCCAATTGCCAGTAGGAGCATTTACATCGGTGACAACAGGGAAGGTATAAAATCCATCAAGCCCTTTTGCTTTCAACATTTTTTTGTAGACCAATCCTTGTGGATTTCGTAATTCGAAAATGATTGGATGGTTGGCAGGCAGATTTTTTAATTTATCTTCAAGAATAAAGCTTAAAAACAAGGTATCACCTGGCCTCCAAACTCCTCTTTCGCCATAAATGAATCCCTTTAAACCTTTTTGAATACTTTCTCCTTGTGTATCAAATAATGTGAGGGAAAGAGATGATGCATCCTCAAGTTTTAAATAAGTTTTATTCACATCATTTTTTGCAATTATAAAATATGGTTTTTCTTTCGGAGAGAGAAAGAGCATACCATCAGAATTCGTTTTAGCACGTTCAATAAATTGTTGTTGGTAATCGTATAGCTCAATCTCTAAGTTTGAAATGGGAAGAGCTGTTATTAAATTTGCTGCAGCAAAAAACAAGTCGCCATCATTATTTCTTTTTACAGTTAATCCTATATCACTTGCGAGCAGGTTTCTAGAAACACTGGTTTTATAGCTTTGATAATAAGCACCATTACACGGGTTGTCTGATTGGTTCCAATCATAATCTTCTTCCTCACCAATATATTCATAGTTATTATAATAATAACCATATTGTTCATTGTAGAAATTCTTTTCTACAATTTTTTCAAGTTCTATATTTTCTTTATTCGAACTACCTGCACAGGAATAAGTCGAATATGATTTTTTAAAACTTAAAGTTACCCGATAAATCGCTCCTGGTTCGGCTTTTAATATTTTGCTTAATTCGAGTGAAAACTTCTTTTTAATTTTAAAATCTGCGGGATTGGTAATGCCAAGACTAATGGTTTTTTCTACAATGGTTTTACCAACCCTCACCAATTCATTATCTCCATCAAGATCATTTGTTTGTAAATATTGTAAAATATTGTTCTCATAAAGCTTCAGAATTTTAACATCAATGGCCTTTAAATTCACTGCTTCAAATGGCATTGATAGTCCATTGCTAGAAGGTAGGATTACACCTTTGCCAACAATTGAAACGGATGGTTTAATTTCTTCAAAAGCAATTTGGTTTTCGTAACTTTTATCGAGATTATTGTTTTTTGCATCCCTGATAGCACTACTTATTTTTATTTTATAGTTGCCTGTTTTTATCTCATTAGTGTAAATACGTATGTGATTATTATCGGTAACAAACTTGAAATCTTTAAGTTCTCCTAGTGTTATCAAACCTTCAAAGCTTTGGTTAGAGCTTACTGGATTAGACAATGCAATTCGTAGGTATTGTTCTGCGTCAGAAACCACTTGTACATTCAGTAGTGTAAAAGAGTTTTTAGCGGGAACACTGAAATTTTTTTCGCCTTTATCTTCCGTTTTTACAGATGTTCCATCCCACGTATAAGTTAGTTTCGAAGACTTCAATACACCTCGGGCAATACTATCAATATAAAATTTATGAGAATTATTTTTTGCGTCGTGATTCCACTTTAAATATACTGATTGCCCATCATAATTTGCTTTTAGTGCATTTTCAATCTCAGATGATTCTGCAAAATCTGCTGTGTATAAGGTTCCTGCGGATCTATAATATGAGAAGTCTTCGTTCGAATAACTCATCAAATCATTAAATTCTAATTTTATAGATTGTTCAACAACCTTAAAGTTGAATTCAAATTCTTTAAGTTCATCTATCACGCCAAGTAATTTATGAAGGTAAAATGTCGCATTGTAGGTTTCACCTGCCTTTAGCCTGTTTTTAGGTCTAAATTCGAGGGTTTGCGCATCAGTCCATACCGTTTCTCCTTCAATATCATCGTCAAAAGAAAATAGCTTTTCTTCGATGGGTGTATTTAAAGTAACGCTCTCCTGAATTTGAGAAGTAAATTTTATTTTAATTGTCGAACCAGATGATATATATCCTGTTGTGAACGCTGAAATATATTGAGCAAAGGCAGGATTTACCTTTATTATTTCAAATTTATTTTTTGTACCTAAGTTTAGTTCTTTAATCTTATCTATATTGTTGTAGGAAAAAATAGTTGTAATTGTAGCAATTACGCCAATTGCCATCCATTTGATACTAGCATACTTGCCATTAAATTTAAATTTCATTGATGATAATTAATAAGATTAATGATTTTTTGAAGGTTTGTTGAAGAAAATGTTTAGTGTAATAAAAATCTTGTGTAAAAGTAAATTGTTATTTAATGTTTTGCAATTGTTATCTATTGATTTCGTCTTATTTTTGTCTTCTCTTTTTTAGACAATTTCTAGCTTAAAAAAATTCTACTTCACATAAATATTATGTATTGTTCTCATAGTTAGGTTTAAATCGAAAAAAGAAATATACTAAAGATGAAAACAAATTGCGAATTATGGATGTTAATAAATATTTAAATTTAAAAGAAGAAAACCTCACCGCACGCAATAATTTAAAAAGAATTCATTCTAAAATTAGTTTACTAAGATTAGCAACAGCAATTCTTTTTTTTGTGAGTTGCTATTACAAATTTAAAGGAGAGAACAACTTTGAAATCGTAATCTTATCAACGATAATAGTATTTATATTGTTAATGAGAAAGCATCGTAAGGTGGCTTCTGAAATTGAATTAAGAAATACACTAATCACAATCAATGAAAATGAAATAAACTATTTGAGTAAAGGGGAAATTGAATTTGATAATGGCTTAGAATATAATGATACGGGACATTCTTATTCTCACGATTTAGATATTTTTGGAGATAAATCATTGTTTCAATGTATTAATAGAACAGCTACCTTCATAGGCAAAACTAGGTTGTCTAAATTACTTTTAAACTTGTTGAGTAATGAAAAAATTATTGAGAATCAAATTGCAATCAATGAATTAAAGAATAGCATAGAATGGAGACAAAAAATAAATGCACTTTCAATTATTGCAAATGACAGTAAAGATTCTTACCAAAATTTAATTGATTGGTCTGCTATTAAAACAGAACCTAAGAGCAAACTTTTTATTGGTTTGTCTTTTATCATTCCAGCTTTGTTAATTCTCAGTTTAATAACATTTGCTTTCACAAAGGAGCCTATCTATTGGAGTATTTTCGTTACGTTATTTCTTGTAAATCTTGTAATACTCGTTTTTCAACTTAAAAAAATAAAGCTCGAAATATTTAAGTCTGATAAGATGCATGATATTATTATGAAGTACAGTTTGATATTAGAGGAAATTGAAAAAAAACAATTTCAATCAAGTAAGCTTAATGAACTTAAAAATGAATTAATAAATTCTAACATTACCGCTAGTGAAAATATTTTGAAGTTGTCTTCTCTTTTCAATAGAATGGATAGCATCAAAAACGGAATGGGAGCAATCATTTTCAATGGTTTTTTGCTATATCATATTCATACATTAAGGGCTCTATTTTATTGGCGAAAAGACAACGCGAAATTCATTAAGATATGGTTAGATGTTATCGGAGAATTTGAAACCATGAACAGTTTAGCAAATTTCGCTTATAACAATCAGGAATTTATATTTCCTGAGCTAAACAATGATAAAAGTATTTCCTTAAAAGATTTAGGGCATCCACTTATTCCTTCAATAAAACGAGTTTGTAATTCAGTTGATTTTTCTGAACATAAATTTATCATACTTACAGGTTCAAATATGTCTGGCAAAAGTACTTTTTTAAGAACCCTAGGAATAAATATGGTTCTTGCAGGTATTGGCGCTCCAATATGTTCAAGCACGGCAAGCGTTCATCCAATGCGAGTTTGGGTATCTATGCGATTATCCGATTCGTTGAATGACAATGAATCTTACTTCTTTGCAGAAATAAAAAGATTAAAAGAAGTTATTGAGGCTATCAAGGAAGAAAGTTGCTTTGTACTTTTAGATGAGATTTTGCGCGGCACAAATTCTGATGATAAAAGGAACGGAACAATTGAAGTCATAAAAAAAATGATACCAAATAATGTCATTGGAGCTATTGCAACTCATGATTTAGAAGTATGTGAAACCACTAAACTGTTTCCAGAGTTCTTAACAAATAAATGTTTTGAAGTAGAAATAATTAATAATGAATTGGTTTTTGATTTTAAGTTAAGAGATGGAATTTGCAGAAATAAAAGTGCAACTTTCCTGATGAAAAAAATGGAGATTATTTAAATCATAACTTAAATTTATATCCATAAAAAATGGCACATAAAAAATTTCAAATTATTCTAATTAAAAATAAATGTCAAATCAAATTTTCGATTTAATAATTCGTGCATCTGTAGTTTACTTTTTTATTTTATTAGCAATACGCATTTCCGGTAAAAAGGAAATGAGTCAAATGTCAGTTGCTGATTTTGTGCTTATTTTATTAGTGAGCAATGCCGTTCAAAATGCCATGATTGGTCCTTATAATAGTTTATGGGCTGGGCTTATTGCTGCTTCTACTTTGTTTCTGGTAAATTATATTTTAAAAAGATATTTATATAAGTTCTCTTTTGTAAAGAAAACTTTTGAAGGAGAAGCGATACTTTTAATTTATAAGGGCAAACTACAAGTAGATAAAATGCGGAAAGCAAATATTACCTCAAAAGAGATTGAAATGCTCATTCGAGAAAATGGAATTGAAAATGTATCGAAAGTTAAACTTGGAATACTAGAATTAGATGGAAAAATTAGCTTTATTACCTATTAACTAAGAAAACATTAATACTTTTAATTATTCGTTTAAAATCCATTCATTTTTTTATTTCAAATTACGTTATTTGCCAAAATTCATTTTATGGCTCAAGAAAATCATTTTGATATTATTATAGTAGGCGGTGGATGTGTAGGTATGGCTACAGCACTAAAGTTAAATACAAAGTATCCATTAAAAAAGATTCTCGTTTTAGAAAAGGAAAAGGAAGTGGCGGCTCATCAAACAAGCCACAATTCAGGTGTTATACACTCCGGAATATATTATAAGCCGGGTTCATATAAAGCTAAACTTTGTGTTGATGGTCGCCGTGAACTAGTAGCCTTTGCCAAAGAGCATCATATCAAACATGATATCTGCGGAAAAGTTATTGTGGCAAGTCATGCTTCAGAACTAGAACACATGAATAAAGTTTATAATAATGGCTTGGCTAATGGTGTTGAAGGGATTAGAAAAATAACTGCCCAAGAAATAAAAGAAATTGAACCACACTGCGAAGGTATCGAAGGTCTTTTTGTTGGTTGCACTGGAATTATTGATTATGGCGATGTAACTAAGAAATATGCTGAGATTTTTACAGAAAAATTTCCACAAAGTAGGGTGCTAAGAGGTGCAGAGGCAAAGGCTTTTGAACATAATCAAGATTTTACAAAGGTTATTACCAATAAAGGTTATTACACCGGTTCATATATCATTACTTGTGCAGGTTTACAAAGTGACCGTATTGCAAAAAAGGAAGGTGCTAAAATAGACACTGCCATAGTTGGTTTTAGAGGAGATTATTTTGATTTGAGTGAAAAGGGAATGAGCAAAGTCAAAAATTTAATCTACCCAGTACCTAACCCAGAGTTTCCTTTTTTAGGCGTACATTTTACAAGAATGATACATGGAGGTGTAGAGTGCGGACCAAATGCAGTTTTTGTTTTTAAGAGGGAAGGATATGGGAAAACCGACTTTAGCATGCGCGATACAGTTGATGCCTTTGCTTTTGGAGGAACCTGGAAATTTTTTGCAAAGCATTGGCGGTTTGGTCTAGACGAATATAGAAGAGCATTCAGTAAACGTTTATTTCTTGAAAGATTACAAAAGTTAATTCCAAGTTTAGAAATGGATGATATTGTTCCTGGCAGAGCAGGCGTTCGTGCTATGGCATTGGCAAAAGAAGGAGTGATGATTGATGATTTTAAGATTGAAATAAATGGCAATGCACTACATGTTTTAAATGCTCCTTCACCTGCTGCAACGGCAAGTTTGGCTATCGGAGGAGAAATTGAGAAAATGGCTACAGAGCACTTTAATCTTTCTTAAATTATTATTTAAACATTAATAGTTTCTTATTATTAAAAATTAAAATTTTTTAGATGATGAATGAAATGAAAAACTAATACAAGATTAAAAATGTATAAATTAATTAAGTACTTTCTTTTCAAGATAAATCCTGAAAAAGCTCATTATTTTACTTTCTATTGTCTCGAATTACTATTTAAATTTCCTTTTGCTAAAAACATCTCCTTAAAATTCTTTACTGTAAGCAATCCTAAACTACAAAAAAAAATAATGGGGCTAACTTTTAATAATCCTGTAGGTTTAGCTGCCGGTTTTGATAAGGATGCTAAGCATATCGAATCTCTTCATGCTTTGGGTTTTGGCTTTATAGAAATTGGAACTTTAACACCTAAAGCTCAGCCTGGCAATGATAAACCTCGATTGTTTCGTTTAATAACAGATGAAGCAATTATTAACCGAATGGGATTTAACAATGAAGGCGTAGATGCTGCAGTTGAAAGACTTAAAAAAATAAAAATCCCTGGACTAGTTATTGGTGGTAATATTGGCAAAAACAAAATTACACCTAACGAAGAAGCCACAGATGATTATGTATATTGCTTTCTAGCATTATTTGATGTGGTCGATTACTTTGTTGTTAATGTTAGTAGTCCTAATACTCCAGGCCTAAGAAGTTTGCAAGAAAAAGAGCCATTAAAGAATTTATTAAATACGTTGCAGAATATTAATCTATCTAAACCGAAACAGAAACCAATTCTTTTAAAAATATCACCCGACCTAAATCAGCAAGAACTAGATGATATTATTGAAATAGTTTTAGAAACAAAAATAGAGGGCGTTATAGCCACTAACACCACCATAAATAGAGATGGGTTGCAAACTAATTACTTAGAAGTTCAGCAAATTGGTGCAGGAGGTTTGAGCGGAAAGCCAGTAACTCAAAAATCGACGGAAATAATTAAATACATTGCTATTAAATCAAACAAGAAGTTCACTATTATTGGAGTTGGTGGAATACATACTCCTGATGATGCATTAGAAAAATTGAAGGCTGGTGCCGATTTGGTGCAACTCTATACTGGTTTTATCTATGAAGGTCCTAGCCTCGTAAAGAATATTAATTTGAAATTAATAAAAGAATAGGTTGAATAAAATTTAATTAATCTTACCATAAATACTAAGAAGGTTCTTGTCCGTTTCTTTACTTTTTATATTTCTTATCAATGAGGAAATTCTAGCATACTCAAATTCAGCCTTCTCCAGTTCTTTTTCTTGCATTGCTATTTCATTTTTCTTATTGCTTTTTAATTGTAACGATTTAATGTTTTCCTGAGCCTCTTTCTTTTTGGTAAGATATAAGTCTTTAATTAAATCTAAAGCATTAAATCCAGCAAGTCTAATATACCAAGCATTTTCAGAAGTCGCTATTTTTTCAAATATTTCAATGCCTTTATAAATAGTACTATCATTTTTACTTAATAAGAAAGTAGAATATGATTTACAAAAATCATATTTTTCTGCACTTTTTAGCCATGACTCAGCTTTAATAAAATAGCTATTATCACTTTCCTCTCCTTCAAGAGAATATATATTGCACAATGCTTGAACAATAACCGAGGTGCTGTCTGTTTCGAATGTCCTTGCAAATTCTATCCCAAGTTCTTTATCCGACTTAAAAATTGCTTTTAAAGCTTCTGCCTCCACAGAGTAACTTGCATCATCAATAGCACGCTTGTATAAGTTTAATAAATCATTATCGTCATAGCAATGGCTAAGTGCATCAATTGCAGCAGCTCTTACTAAAGGCTTTGAATCTTTTTGTGCCAATTTAACTAAAATAGCTTTATACAAACCACTGTTATCTTTAGCATATTCTTTAACAACTCCAGTTGCAAAATTTCTAATGTGCCAATTTTTATCTTGCAATGCTTTTGCAAATAATTCTTTAACACCAACTTCACTTTCCTTCTTCTCAAGCGCGGTTAAAGCTTCATATTTATCAACAAAATTATTAGTACGGTTATACTGGGCAATCCACTCAGTAATGCTTTTATTTTCAAACTTTTCACATACTAAAATTTTCTCTGCGTCAACGTTTACAAATTCTGGCTTATAAGCAGCTTCAAAAGCAAATGTTTCATTCTTCTTTTTTATTATTACATAGTGTGTGTCAACTTTTGACTTATTATAGACATCAATTCTAATTGGTAGCGAATACATTGGAGTATTATCTAAATTTTGTATTTGCTCAATATCAACAATCTGTTTTTTAGTTGTGTCGTTATAACTATAATTTATTACAAGTTTTGGATGACCACTAGCATAGAACCATTGATTAAAAAACCAATTTAAATCTTCTCCGGTAATTTCTTCAAATGCCATTCTTAAGTCATTAGTTTCAACTGTTTTAAATTTGTTTTTTTCCAAGTAATATTTTATTGAAGCAAAAAAAGCATCATCGCCAACAAGTTTTCTTAACATGTGAATTACTCTCCCTCCTTTACCATAAGAATGAGAATCAAACATGTCTTCCTTGTCTTGGTAATTAAATCTTACAAGGTCCTCCTGCTTTCTAGTGGCTTCATAAAGATAAGATTGTAAATCATTATTTAAATGGTAGTCTGCTTCTTCATCGCCATATTTATGTTTCATCCATAAATATTCACAGTAAGTTGCAAAACCTTCATTTAATACTAAATTGCTCCAACTTTCACATGTAACTAAATCGCCAAACCATTGATGCCCTAATTCATGAGCAATAAAATCTTCATAATTGCCATCTAATAATTCCCTATCAGTTTTTTGAATAGACTCACCGTGCAAGGTTGCACTTGTATTCTCCATGGCACCAGATACATAATCACGAACAACAATTTGAGAATACTTTTCCCATGGATAACTGACACCGAAAATGCTACTAAAATAAGTCATCATTGCCGGAGTATTGCCAAATATTTGATTTGCATATTGACCGTATTGCGGCTCAACTAAATAATTTACTTCAATACCATTCCAAGTATCTTTAACCTCTTCAAATTTTCCAACAGCCAACATTGTTAAATATGGTGCAGCTGGGAGAGATTGTTTCCAAATATCAGTTCTAGTACTATCTGTATTTAATTGTTGCCATATTAAAATACCATTGCTAAGTGTTTTAAAACCTTTATCTACAGTTATTGATATTTCCTGTGTCATTTTCTGATTAGGAGCATCTATAGTAGGAAACCAACATGAGGATGCTTGAGTTTCTCCTTGTGTCCATATTTGCTGGGGTTTGTTTTTTTCTAAATTATTAGGATTAATAAAATAAAGTCCTTTATCAGATGCAATGGCATCACTTCCCCTAATTTTTAATTGATTTGGCTTTGCTATGTAATCAATATAAAGTGTTAACAAATCTGTCTTTGTAAAATTAATAGGAAGAATAATTGTGATTTTCTTATCGTCATATTGATATTTAAGTTTAGTTTTAATATTTCCATTCAACATAGAGACATCATTTAAGGTAAAACCTACAGCATCAATAGATAAAGTATTGGTCGAATAAAAATGTGGTTTAAGAATAATAGAAGCTTTGCCTATTACTAAACAATTCTTCCAATCAAAACTAACATCTAATTTAGTATTTATTAAATCCCAAAATTTGGTTTTACTAGGATTATAAGGTTCTTCAAGTTGAATGGTAATGTTACTTATTGTATCTATCTTAGTAACTATTGATGCAATATCAGTTTTCTTGTTGCTTCTGCAAGAATTAATAACTTGGCATAAAATAATAAAGAAAATGAAGTAAATATATTTACTTCTATAGCGTTTAAATTTCTTTTTGGAGGGCTCCAATTTACTCTATTTATACTGAATTAATCGGCGAATTTAGCATAAATTGCAATACGAATTACAAGTTATCTTAATAATTAACATTCAAATTAATCACTTTTAAATTAACTCAATTTGCCTAATATTGTCCTTCAAAATATTAAAATCAAAATAATTTTCAATTTTCAACTATGTTAAAAAGAATTCTATTATCAACTTTAATTTTATGTAGTACAATAATTGCTTTCGCAGACGAAGGCATGTGGCTACCAATGTTAGTAAAACGACTAAACTCAGAAGACCTTCAGAAAGCAGGCTGTAAACTTACTGCAGAAGAAATATATGATGTTAACAATTCTTCTTTGAAAGATGCAATTGTACATCTAGAGTTTTGCACTGCTGAACTTGTTTCTGAAAATGGATTAATGCTTACAAATCATCATTGTGCAATGGGAGGTATTCAAGCAAATACAACTCTTAACAATGGCTATTTGGATATAGGCTTTTGGGCATCTGACTATTCTAAAGACTTACCAATACCAAATCAAACAGCCTCCATTCTAAAAAGAATGGAAGACGTAACAAATGCCGTACTAAATGGAATTAGCGATACTACAAGCACTGAGAATAGAAAAAAAATAATAGAAAAAAACATTGCAACTATTGAAAGTAAAGCAAAAGAAAAAGGAAATTATCGTGCTTTTGTAAAAGATATGTTTGCTGGAAACCAATACATACTTTTTGTAATGATTCAATATAAAGATGTAAGATTAGCTGGTTTTCCACCTCAGAGCATTGGTAAATTTGGAGGGGATACTGATAATTGGATGTGGCCAAGACATACCGGAGACTTTGCATTGATGAGAATATATACTGGTAAAGATGGGAAGCCTGCTACCTATTCAACTGAAAATATTCCATTAAAATCAAACAAGAGTTTAAAAATATCTTTGAAAGGTATTAAAGATGGAGATTTCACAATGGTGATGGGCTTTCCGGCAAGAACAAATAGGTATGCTACTTCAGAAGTTTTGCGCACAATTTATGAATTAGACAACCCAATTCGTGTGAAATTACAAGGTAAAATTTTGGAAACTTGGAAAAAAGAAATGGACAAAGATGTTGCTACTCGCTATAAATACGCTGCAAAATATGCTTCTAAATCAAACGGTTATAAATACGCTATTGGCCAAAATAAAGGACTTAAAACTCTTGGAATTATTGAACAAAAACAAATAGATGAATTCAAATTTCAACAATGGGTTGAGTCGTCATCAGAAAATCAAAAATTTAGATATGTTTTAGGTGATTATAGATTGGCCGTTTTAGATTTTGAACCTATCTCAAAAGAAATTAACTATTTGAACACCGCAGGTAAATCAAGCGAAGCAGTAACTTTTTGCTCCAACTTATTTCCAATTTATAATTATTTAGTTGGAGATTCTTCACAAAGAAAGATTGACTCTTTAACTAAAATAGCATTTAAAAAATCGACTGATTATTTTAAAAATTATTCTAGTATCGTAGACAAAAATACCTTTAATGAATTAATGAAAATATATGCATCGGATATCAATTATGAAAAACTTCCGAAAGCAGTAAAAGACTTAATGAATAATAAATCTCAAGGATACGAAGCTGAACTTTTAAATAAAATTTCTGAATTGTTCAGTAATTCAAGTATTGTTGATTCGATAAAATTGAAATCACTTTTAAACAAGCCTGCAAAAAAACTATTTGAATCGGATAAATTGTTTATGTATGCTTATAATCTAAATAATCATTACGATAAAAATTTATTGCCGGCAAAAGATAAGTTCGATAAAATTTCTGCTGAGTCTAAGCGATTATATTTGGAAGGCTATCTAAAAATGAACAATAACAAATCACTATATCCTGATGCTAATGGAACAGAACGCTTTAGTTATGGAAACATAAAAACATATAAAGGTAAAGATGGTTATACAATTAATTGGAGAACAACCACAGATGGATTGCTAGAGAAATACGATACTTCAAATTCTGAATTTATTTTACCACCCGACTTTTTAGAACTTATTAAAAAGAAACAATTTGGCAAATATTCCGAAGATGGAATTATGCCCGTTGCATTTTTAACAACAAATGATATTACAGGTGGAAATAGTGGAAGTCCGGTTATGAATGACAAAGGAGAATTAATTGGCTTAGCCTTCGATGGGAATTGGGAAGCAATGACAGGCGATTTGGTTTATGATGGAAATTATAAACGTACCATATGTGTTGATATTCGATATGTTATGTTTATTATTGAAAAATATGGTAAGGCTCAAAACTTAATGAGTGAGTTTACATTTACATATTAATTATTAAAGTTATCAAATATTTTATCTGAAATGATATAAATAATTAACATTTTAGGTTAATAAATTATGACAAAAGAACCCAAAAAATATACTATAACTGCTGCTCTACCTTATGCAAACGGACCATTACATTTCGGGCATATTGCAGGTTGTTTTTTGCCTGCCGATATTTATGCACGTTACTTGCGCAATGCTGGCAAAGATATTTTGTTTGTAGGTGGAAGCGATGAACACGGCGTGCCTATTACCATCTCAGCAAAAAAAGAAGGCGTAACTCCACAACAAGTAGTTGACAAATATCACGGAATGATGAAAAAATCATTCGAAGAATTTGGTATTTCGTTTGACATTTATTCCCGCACCTCCTCTCCTACTCATCATCAAACAGCATCCGATTTTTTTAAAAAATTGTATGATGATAAAGTGTTTGTTGAAGAAACCACTGAACAATATTTTGATGTTGAAGCCAATCAGTTTTTAGCGGATAGATACATTACTGGAACTTGTCCCAAATGCAGTAATGAAAGGGCTTATGGTGACCAATGCGAAAATTGTGGTTCAACATTAAATCCATCTGATTTAATCAATCCTGTTTCTACCCTCTCGGGAAATAAACCTGTGATGAAAGCAACTACCAATTGGTATTTACCTTTAGATAAAATTCAAGATAAACTAAAAGCATACATCGAATCTCACCCTGAGTGGAAACCTAATGTTTACGGTCAGTGCATGAGTTGGATAAACGAAGGTTTAAAGCCTCGTGCTATGACGCGTGATTTGGATTGGGGAGTAAAAGTGCCGATTGAAGGAGCCGAAGGAAAAGTGTTATACGTTTGGTTTGATGCACCTATTGGTTATATAAGTGCCACTAAAGAATATTTTCAAGACAGTTCAAAGTTCATCTCGGCTCAGCCGAGACAAAGTTCAAAGTGGGAAGATTATTGGATGAATTCTGATACGAAATTGGTTCATTTTATTGGAAAGGATAACATTGTATTTCATTGCATTATTTTTCCTGCTATGTTGATGTTACATGGAGATTTTATTGTTGCAGATAATGTTCCTGCAAATGAGTTTTTGAATTTGGAAGGAGAAAAATTTTCAACTTCTCGTAATTGGGCGGCATGGTTGCATGAATATTTGGCAGAGAATCCTAACAAGCAAGACTATTTGCGTTACACGCTCTGTGCGAATGCTCCAGAAACAAAAGACAACGACTTTACTTGGAAAGATTTTCAAGCAAGATGTAACAACGAACTACTTTCTATTTTCGGAAATTTTGTGAACAGAACATTGGTGCTTACCGAAAAATATTTTGAGAATGTTGTTCCTAAACCAAACACATTTTTGGATATTGATTTGGAATTGCAAAATGTGATGAAAAATATACCAGCTGATGTTGCAAAAAATATTGAAAACTTTAAGTTTAGAGATGCATTAAGCGAAATGATGAATTTGGCACGTGCTGGAAACAAATATTTAGCTGACACAGAACCTTGGAAACTCATTAAAACTGAACCTGAACGTGTGAATACTATTTTGTATAACAGTCTTCAAGTTTGTGCAACATTGGCAATTATCATTGAACCATTTTTGCCTTTTACTTCTGAAAAATTATTCGAGATGTTGAACTTGGAAAAACAAAATTGGGACAATTCAGGTAACCCAACATTACTGAAAGTTGGACATAAAATAAACAAAGCAGAACTGTTGTTCTCAAAAATTGAAGATGAATTTGTTGCAGCACAAGTAGAAAAACTAAATGCCTCAAAAGTTGAACCAGCAGCAGCAATTGAATTACAAAAAGCAGAAACTTCATTCGATGATTTTTCTAAAATGGACATACGCATTGGAACTATTTTGGAAGCAGAACGTGTACCAAAAACAGATAAATTATTAAAGCTAAAGATAGATACAGGCATTGACCAACGTACAGTAGTTTCGGGTATTGCAGGAAGTTACAAACCAGAAGATATAATCGGACAACAAGTTAGTATTTTGGTAAATCTTGCCACTCGAAAAATAAAAGGTATCGAAAGTCAAGGTATGATTTTGATGGCTGAAAATAGCAAAGGTGAATTGGCGTTTATGATGCCAGATAAGAATGTTAATAATGGTGGTAAGGTAAGTTAAATATTATATTAATCATTGAGAAAAATAAATACTTTTATACAATGACAACAACATCAATTAGAAGTAACATCATCAATAAAATTTCGCAAATTGATGATAAAGCATTTTTACAAGCTATCAACTCAATCATTGAAAACAAAGCCGAAAGTGGTATTTACAAGTTATCGAAACAACAACTTGATGAAATTAATAAAAGCGAAAAGGAAATAGCGAAAGGAAAATTTGTGAGTAACGAAAGTTTAAACAAAGAAGTAAGCCAATGGTTAACAGAAAAATAATATGGTCTGCCAATGCAAGACTTCAATTATTAAATATTCTAGAATTTTATTATAAAAGAAACCAAACAGCTACTTACAGTAAAAAACTTTATAAGAAAATCCAAGGTGTTCTAAGATTGATTTCAACTCAGAATTTTATTGGAAAAGCAACTGACAGAAAAGATGTAAGAGTGGTTTCCTTTTGGGAATTTCAAATTTTTTATAAAGTGGCAGAAAGTCAACTAGAGATTTTAACTGTATGGGATTGTAGACAAAATCCTTTAAAAATAAAATATTGAACCCATAAACCATTTATCTGATAAAAAACTAAACTAAAGAATCATGACAATAGCAACCATTGATAATAAAATTACAGAGCTAAAGAAAGAATTGCAATTGAAATTCTTTGTGTCAAAAATTGGCTACTTTGGCTCTTATGCAAACAATACGCAAAGAGAAGATTCGGATTTAGATGTGTTAGTTGAATTCTCAAAACCTGTTGGATGGGAGTTTTTCGACTTGAAAGACTTTCTTGAAAAGGAGTTACAAGTTAAAGTAGATTTGGTAACACCAAATGCATTGAAATCACAATTAAAAGACAAAATATTAAGCCAAGTACACTATGTATCATAAAAATGCCAGAGAATACATTTTGTTTTTGGAAGATATGCATCTTTCTATCACTCGTATTGAAGAATATGTAGAAGGATTCGATGTAAGCAAGTTCAAAAAAACATATTTAGTTGTTGATGCCGTATGCAGAAACTTTGAAATTATTGGAGAGGCGGCAAATAAAATTCCTGAAGAAGTCAAAACAAAATACCCTGAAATTCCATGGCTTAAAATGTACGGCTTAAGAAATATGATTTCTCATGAATATTTTGGAATTGATTACGAAATAATTTGGGAAATTGCCACTAAAAACTTACCGAAAAACAAACTTGAATTGAAAAAAGTAATTGATAACGAAAAATCACTTTAAAGTTTATGAATATTAACTTCAACATTAATATAAGTTACACAAAGCTCCTCATTGGGAGAGGTTGGGGAGGCATATAATGATAGCAGATACAGAATTTAACCTAACACACTCTAAACAATACGAGTTGGCGGTACTTATAGAGAGTGCTGGATTTTCTTTTACAGCATATCATGCAAAAGAAAAAAAGATATTGTTTGTTGATGAATATCATTTTGAAGAGTCATTAGATGCTGATGCTTTATTGAATAAGTTAGAGGAAATCCTTAAAAAAAATGAATTTGTTTATGCTCCATTCTATGCTTGTAAAGTTGGAATAAGTACACCAATTTTTACTGCCGTTCCTCAATCATTGTTTGAAGATGGTAATGAAAGGAAATTACTCTCAAGCCTTTGTCAAACATCTGCAACAGCATCGGTTGAAAGTCAATTATTGCCAAGTTTAGAAATGAATTTCTTGTATGAAATTCCATTACAAACAAAGTTGTTTTTCAAAAAGCAGTTTTTACGTTTGAACTTTTCTCATTCTTTTTCCTATCTTTTTCAAAACTGGTTTTCACAAATTAAAAACAAAACAACAGCGCAATATTTGCTTCAATTCGAAGCTGATTTTTTTTATGTAGCTTTAATTAAAGATGGAAATATTTTTTGCATCAACGCTTTTAAATATAATACTCCCGAAGACTTTATTTATTATTTATTGTTTGTGTTAGAAACACATAAAATAGATAATTTAGAGGTGGAACTAACGCTATACGGAAATATCCAAGAGCATGTAAAACACTATGAACTATTGACAAATTACATAAAGAATATCAGCTTCGGTAGACGTCCTTCAAATTTAATTTTGAGTGACACTTTTAACCCATTACCAACTAACCAACTAGGAACATTGCTAAACTTAGCCTCATGCGAATAATAGGCGGAACCCACAAAGGCCGCAGCATTCATGCACCTAATAATTTACCAGTTCGTCCAACAACCGACTTTGCAAAGGAAAGTTTGTTTAATATTCTAAACAACGAAATTGATTTTGATGGTGTGGATGCACTTGATTTATTTTGCGGTACAGGCAACATCACTTATGAACTTGCTTCACGCGGATGCGGACACATTACAAGCATTGATGTAAATTTTAAATGTACCTCTTTTGTTAAAGAAAGTATTGTAAAATTCAACTTCGAAAATGTAATGGTGATGAAAGCAAATGTGTTTTTATACCTAAAACAATGCAACAGAAAATTCGATTTTATTTTTGCTGATCCTCCTTATGCCAACGAAAAAATAAATGAAATTCCTGATTTAATTTTCAACAATAATATCTTAAATGATGGTGGAATGTTAGTGCTTGAACATCCTGCTGAAATTAATTTTACCATGCATCCAAACTTTAATAAACACAAAGTTTACGGTCATGTAAACTTTAGTTTTTTTGAGCATAAGTGAGTAATTGAAAAAACATTAAACTAATTCATAGGGAATGACTTTCATCATAATAATTAAAGATGTTAATCTTAATTATTTTTACAGCCTTGACAATTAAATGACAATGTAGAGCGATAATAATTTCATTTTTGCGTCGTACTTTATGAACCATATATACAGCATCGCCTTTACTCACAAAAACACGCCCCTAAATACCTTAGGAATGTTGCACATTGCACCCGACGCCATTAAAACGCGATTTTCGGTTACTCAAGAAATTAACGGTATAGATGGGCTTATGTTTTTGAGTACTTGCAATAGAAGCGAGTTTTTAATATCAAGTAAAATGGCTGTTGATGCTAATTTTGTTGAGATTCTCCTAAAAAAAATATATCCACATTTTTCACCTCCTCAAATTGAAAATTTAGTACAGTGTTATCAATTTAATGAAGATTTTGATGCTGTTAGACATTTAATGGAAGTTTCTTCTTCATTAGACTCTATGTTAATTGGCGAACGAGAAATTATAACACAATTTAGAAAGGCTTATGAAACTTGTAATGAAGCAGGTGTTACTGACGATTTAATTAGACTTGCAGTACAGGCATGCATAGAAACTGCCAAAGAAATATATACAAATACAAGGATTGCTCATAAACAAGTTTCAATAGTTGCATTAGCCTTTGAGCAACTTAAAGATTCTGGCTTATTAGAGAATAATAGAATAGTAATGATTGGTGCAGGGCAAACGAATGCAACAATGGCTAAATTTTTACAAAAATTCGGTTGTAACAATGTTCATATTTTTAACCGAAGTATTGAAAATGTTAAAAATTTAGCAAAAGAAGTCAACGCAAATGCTTATTCACTTGATGAATTAGTAAATTATAAAAGTGGTTTTGATGTTTTAATTTATTGTACTGCAGCTGAAGAAAGTTATGTAACACCTGAAATCTATAACAGTTTATTAAATGGCGAGTCAAATAAAAAAATTGTAATTGATTTATCAATTCCAAATGGAATTAGTGAAGAAACGCTTTCGAAAAATAAAATACACTATATAAACATTGGTGCTCTTCAAATTATTGCTAATAAAAATATACAATTTAGAATGCATGAGCTTGAAAACTGTAATCTTATTATTAATAATTCCATAGAAAAATTTTCTAAAACAATAGCAGCTAGAAAAATTGAAGTTGCTATGCAAAAGGTTCCTGAAAAAATTAGACATATTAAACATACTGCAATCAATAATGTATTTGCAAAAGAATTTCAAACATTAGACGATAATTCTAAAGAGGTTCTTGAAAAAATTTTCAACTACATGGAGAAAAGATACATTGCTGAACCAATGATAATGGCAAAAGAAATTTTGTTGCAAAAAATTTAATTTTCTCACAAAATGCAAAATATTAATATAGGCACCCGTGGCAGTGAACTTGCTTTGTGGCAAGCTAATCATGTAAAATCTCAGTTAGAAAGTTTAGGTTATGTTGTTACTATAAAAATACTTAAAACGCAAGGCGATAATATTCAGCATCTAAGCTTTGATAAATTAGAAGGTAAAGGTTTTTTTACAAAAGAAATTGAAGACGCTTTACTAAATAAGACAATTGATTTAGCAGTACATTCTCATAAAGATTTACCAACAAATAATCCGCTAGGACTAATTATTGCAGCTGTTTCAGAACGCGAAAATCCAATGGATTTAATGCTAATAAGAAAAGAAAAAGTTGATAAAACACAGTTGTTCTCCTTGCAGTTAAATGCAACAGTTGGTACGTCATCATTGAGAAGAAAAACTCAACTCCAAGCTTTTAGGAGCGATGCAAATGTAATTGACCTACGCGGCAATGTGCCGACTAGAATAAATAAATTGCGTGAAGGTTTATATGATGCAATAGTTATTGCATGTGCAGGAATAGAACGTTTAAAACTTGACATTTCTGACTTGCATTCGTTTCAAATACCAGCTTGGCAAATGGTTCCTGCTCCAGCACAAGGAGTATTAGCATTGCAAATTAGAGAAGAAGACATTGAACTACTCAATAATATCTCAAAATTAAATGATACCTATGTTGCAGAAAAAATAAAAGTTGAACGTGGCGTTTTAAATTTATTCGATGGGGGCTGCCAATTGCCTTTAGGTGTTTACTGTCATGAAGAAAATGGTATTTTTAAAACTTCAGTATCCAAGGCAAAAGATTCATTTACGGCTCCTGTAAGAATGTATTTTGAATCGAATGACACTTTAGATTTGCACAAAAAGATTGTTCGTAATTTCAATAAAATAGTACCTAAAAAAATCTTTATCAGTAATGATGACCATGACTTTTTATTTTTAAAAAAATCTTTGAATGATAATGGTTTCTTAATTGAAAGTAAATCGTTTATTAAAATTCATCCCATACCATTTAAGGAGTTCAAGAAAACTGATTGGATATTTTTTAATAGTAAGAACGCAGCAAAATATTTCCTTGAGAACAAACCAAAATTAGAAAAAACAAAACTTGCAGCCATAGGTGAAGCAAGCGCAAATTTGATTAGAAATTTTGGATACGAAGTTGCTTTTGTTGGCAGCGAAGATAGTACCAATGAAACCGCTATTGCATTTGCAAAATTAATTGAGAATGAAACAGTTTTATTTCCTCAATCAAAAAATAGTTTACAAACGATAGCATCATATACCAAGAAAGAAAATTGTTTCTTTATTGATATTTATGAAACAGTTGAATTAAATTCATCTGATAAAGTCGAGGCTGATATTTATGTATTCACTAGTCCTTCAAATTCAAATTCTTTTTTCAAACAAAATAAAATAGTTGATAAAAAAATTATTGCAATAGGAAAAGCTACCTATGATGCTATAAAACAGTTTGGATATTCAAACGTAGAATGTTCAAGAAAACCATCTGAGTTGTGTTTACTTGAGAAGGTATATGAATTAAGTTCCCAATAGTTTTATTCTATCAGTAGCTATAGATTTAACCCAGATTACGCGTTAGAGGTTCGTAGTGAAACGACAAAGCCTAATAAAATAAGAACTTTTACGAATAAATCATATTGAATTTGTGATGCCTGAGTAAAAGTTGTTTACTTCATATTTTGAATGGGTTTTGCGTTGTAATAGAATTTCTAATGCATATTCTGGGTTTAGTAAAGTTTAATAAAATTCAGAGAGAATATGTAATAAAAAAGGTCAGCCTGTATGGCTGACCTTTTTTATATATTGAATTTCTAATTACTCCTTAATAAACTTTTGAGTAACTATTTCTTTGCCATTGTTATATTGAACAAAATATATGCCTTTGGCTTCGTTAGTTAAATCTAAATTAACTTGGTTGCTATTGCTTACATTTTCATTTGAAATAATAGTGCCTAAAGCATTAATTACTCTTATCTGACCCGCTTTGTTAACCTTTACATTTAAGAAACCATTGGTTGGATTAGGAAATATTGACAGCGAGTTGTTTCTTAACTCTTTTATTCCAGTTACACCATTTACAACATAAACTTTTTGAGTTGTAGTGGCACCTAAATTATCTGTTGCAACAACTTCAACCGAAGAAACCGATGAACGACCTAAGTTAGAATTTATTTGAACTGTTAAAGATGCCATGATTCCTGAAGTACTTGAAACAACAAATGCATCCGGATTAGGTGTTAAGGTTGCTGAAACAGTTTGTAAATTCTCAGGGCCAATAAAAACAAATTGAACTGTTGTAGAATCATCACCTGAATCAAAGAAAATAGTATCGCATAAACTTGTTAGTGAAATTGGAGGGATATTGTTTCCTGCAGAACCTGTATTTGTGGTAAAAAAATATGAGGTATTATCTAAAAAACTCACACCATCCATAGCGCCATAAGGTCCATCATAATCTGTACTATCGTGGTCATTACGTGTCAATTGAAAATAATCTACACCATTTCCTTTATTAATTCCTGTTGTTGATGCTGTACCACCAAACCCACCTTGACCGCCAGATGCTGAACCAGTTGTCCATTGCATATCGCCATAGCAAAAGGCAACATTATTACCGCCTGCCACCAATGGGTCATTACCGTCAGTAATAATTAATTGAAATGTATTTCTTTTATCTCCCATTGATGGAAAGTAGCCAACACTATCCCATTTAATAATTAATGCTGTAGGTGTCATTTTAAAACGTACACGCCCATTTGGTCCGCCAGTAGGAGTAATCCAGGTGCCAGACAAAGAATCATAATATGCTTGCCCATTTCCTCCGCGTGTGTCTACATCAGCCCAAAAAGGTGCTATCATATTAAATTGCGATGAAGGAAATGAGTCGGCGGTAAAAGTAAAGTAAGGAGCATCAAATGAAATGTTACCATTATTATTGATGTAAATAGAATCAACCGAAGTTCCGTAATAGTTAAAACTAAATGGTAAAGCCATTTTTGTGGTAAAACCATCGTCGTTTGAAAAGAATGGAGCGGTTCCATTCGTAAAGGGAACATCAGTAAAACTTGGGTCAATTGGCACTAAACAATCACAAACTCCTGGTGTAGAAGTTGCAATAGTTGGAGAAACAGAAGAATTCGACTTTGTTGAAACACCAGTATTAAATACTTGATGAGTTACTTTTGGTAAAGTTCCATTCAACTTCATTTGTTGGTATAAAGGACTATTTAAAGCCGGCATAACAACACTTTGTGCAACTGCAACAACTGTTGCTGATAAAGCAAATATTGAGCAAAGCACCGATTTGTAATTTCTTTTCATTGTATTTATTTTTTAATTATTATTTAGCAATACGTATAATTTATTTCTAATCGTTAAGGTAAAGATAACAAGTTTATTTAATCTCAAATATCAAATATCAAATTTTATTATAAACTTGTGAAATATTATTCGAAATAAAAATGAGTAAACTAATTATTTCTTGTCTATTTCTTGTTTTAATTATTGCATCATGTACTAAGTCAAACTACTATGAAGACAATAAGCCAAAAGTAATTCCAATATCACAAAAAGATACTTGTAATGATAGTATAAAATATTCTGTTCAAATCAATAGAATATTAAAGAACTCATGCACCACAAGCGGCTGCCATGATGGAGTTGGAAGCAATGGTGCAGGTTTGAATTTTAAGGTTTATCAAACTGTTTTTGACAATAAAGATAAGGTTATGGAAAGAATAAACAATTCTTCAAATCCGATGCCTCCAAGTGGTTTATTAATTGACTGCGACAGACAAAAAATTTCTACTTGGATTAAAAATGGTGCTTTAAATAATTAATATACAATTCATGAAAAAAATAATTTTAATAGCTTTTGCATTAATTTTTAACTCAAGTTTAATTGCACAATCCGACATGGATTTACTTGAGCAAGATGGTAAAAAAACACACGACCCAGTTTTAGCTACCTTTAAAGGAACAAGACTAGTAAATTTTCATACTAATGAAAACCCAGGCAAACGAACTTTAGAATTTAGAATCTCTCATAGGTTTGGTGTTATCAATGACACAAATAGCATCAATTCACCAGCATACAATGCTTTCGGGCTTGATGGTGGTGCAAGTATTCGTTTAGGATTAGAATATTCATATAATGGAAGATTAGCTTTTGGTATTGGAAGGACATCCGCAGAAAAAATGCTTGATGGTTTCCTGAAATATAAGCTTCTGATGCAAACCGTTGACAACCATATGCCAATTAGCTTAACAATAATGGGAGGTGCTTATACAACCCGACAAAAGAATTCTAAATATGATGGATATGGTTTAGCTGGAAGAACCAGCTATTGTACACAAGTTATTATTGCACGTAAGTTTAATGAAAAACTATCTATACTTATTGCCCCAACAGTGTTACATTATAATTTAGTAGATAGTGCAAAAGATAAAAACACTGGATTTGTAATTGCTGCGGTTGCACGTTATAAAGTAAGCCGACGCACAGCCATTACTGCAGAATATGGTTATAGAGCATCAAAAAACTTTAGTAATAATAGTGCAACAAATTACCATGATAGTTTTGCAATTGGTATTGATATTGAAACTGGTGGACATGTTTTCCAGATGCATTTTACCAACTCATTTGGTATCGTTGAAAATCAATTTTTCATGAAAACAACTGATACTTGGAAAACCTTAGGAGTAAGGTTAGGCTTCAATGTTAGCAGAATGTTTGCAATCTAAATTTCTAATTAAAAAAAGCTGATTTGAATAGTTTCAAATCAGCTTTTTCGCTAAATTGTTATTATCGATTCTCGTACTGCTTACTATAATACTGCTGATAATCTCCACTTACAACATTACTAAGCCATTCTCTATTATTTAGGTACCAATCAACGGTTCTTTCCAACCCTTCTTCAAATTGTAAAGAAGGTTTCCACCCAAGTTCATTTTGCAATTTTGTTGAGTCAATAGCATAACGCAGGTCATGCCCGGCGCGGTCCTTTACATATGTAATTAACTTCGCACTTTCTCCACTCACTCTATTTAATTTCTTATCCATTATGTTGCATAATAAATGTATTAAATCAATATTCTTCCATTCATTATGCCCACCTATATTATAAGTTTCTCCTATTTTATTACTGTGAAAAATTACATCTATTGCCCTAGCATGATCCTCAACCCAAAGCCAATCCCTAACATTTTCACCTTTACCATAAACAGGCAATGATTTGTTGTTTTGAATATTATGTATCATCAATGGAATTAATTTTTCAGGAAAATGATATGAACCATAATTATTGCTACAGTTACTTATTACAGTATTTAATCCATATGTATGATGATAGGCGCGAACCATATGGTCACTTGAAGCCTTACTTGCCGAATAAGGACTGCGCGGGTCATAAGAAGTTTCTTCCGTAAACATTCCTGTGTCTCCAAGGCTACCATAAACTTCGTCGGTACTCACGTGATAAAACAATGAATTTGGCTTGTCTTTCCAAAAATAACGTGCAGCATTTAACAAATTCACCGTACCTATAATGTTTGTCATCACAAACTCTAATGGATTTTCTATAGAACGGTCTACATGACTTTCAGCAGCAAGATGAATTACTGCATCAAAATTATGTTGAGTGAATAAATGATTTACAAATTGAGCGTCAGTGATATCTCCCTTTGCAAATTGATAATTTTCAAAATTTTCGACATCCTTTATATTTTCAAGATTGCCTGCATACGTGAGCTTATCGAGGTTTACAATATTATAATTGGGATATTTATTTACAAATAACCTCACTACATGTGACCCTATAAAGCCTGCCCCACCTGTAATTAAAATGCTCTTCATGATTTCTATTTATTGCTCAATAATATAATTAATTCTTCTTTTCAAATTTAGGTTAAGAGTATTTAACTAACATAAAAAATTTAAACCCAAATGTAAATACCTTTTTCATTAATTTCTACTTTGTATGTGTTTGTTTTTCCGCAACCTGCATGACTTTTGTTTTGGCCCGTTTTTAAATCAATTAAGTGACGATGAAATGGGCAAATTATTTCATCATTTTCCGTACAATTACCTGAATGAAATGGCTTTGACTCATGAGGACAAATATCTTCTAAAGCAAAGTAACCATTAACTGTTCTTGTAAAGCATATTTTTCTTTTACCAGCTTCTACCAAAACAGCTTTGTTTAATTTGATAATAGAGTCTGCATGTTCTTTGCTTTCAAATACTTTATATTTAATTTCCTTTTTCTTACCCTTAGGAAATAAAAAATTTAAAAATCCCATTTATAAATTATTAAGTTGTTTTAGCTCCTCCATATTCCATTAAATAAGCCTTAATAAAAGAATCCAAATCTCCATCTAAAACTGCTTGAGTGTTGGAAGTTTCATAATCAGTTCTAACATCTTTAATTAATTTGTATGGATGCAAAACATAATTTCTAATTTGAGAACCCCATTCAATTTTTTTCTTACTTCCTTCAATCGCATCGGTAGTTTCCTGTCTTTTTCTAAGCTCCATTTCATATAACTGCGATTTAAGTAAGGTCAAAGCTTTTTCTTTGTTTTGTAATTGAGAACGTGATTCTTGATTTTTAATTGTTATGCCAGTAGGCTTATGAACCAATCTTACTGCAGTTTCAACCTTATTTACATTCTGTCCACCAGCACCACCACTCCTAAAAGTATCCCATTCAATATCTGCCGGATTTATTTCAATTGTTATTGTATCATCAATTAATGGGTATGCATATACTGA
>JBEIDK010000018.1:0-39451 GCA_040383485.1 Flavobacteriales bacterium | reverse complement strand
TTGTTGAAGTTGTTTCGATGGGTACATTATTTATATATATTCTCTGATATGTTTTTTTTACCTTATACATTGAGTCAACAATAGTAATTCCTAAACTATTTGCTATTGAAGAAACAATACTATGCTTTGTGTATTCTTCAATTTTAAGATTACCTGGATTTAAATAAGTATGATTATAATAAACAGTATGAAATTCATCTCCAGTTTGAAAATCAAAAACATCAGCACCATTAAGATTTTGCAAGCCAACATTCGGGTTGGTTATTCCTGCAAGTGCAAGTGTTGTGTATTTGTCATTAATATCAATAAACTTGATTATACCATAGTTCTTACTAATCAATATTTGCTTTGTAAAATTATTACCATAAACCTTAATTGACTTTATAGAATCTGTAATTCCTAAAAAAGTTGTTTGGTAAACACTATCGATTCTTGCTGTATCAGAAGCGGAAAATACATTACCTGCATACCATTTTGCGCCAATAGCAAAATTAGGTTTAAGTATTAGGGTATCATTATTTGTATCAATAAAATTCCACACATTATTGTTGGATTTAGTAACAAATTTACCCAACCAACTTGTGTGTGAATATCTAAAACAGCCGTTGTAATCTAAAATTTGCTTGTAATTATAATATTCGGTGTCGGCATTATTTGTTGCAATAGAATCAATTCGTAAACAATAATTTCCATCATTGAATAAACATTGCCTATTGGTACTTAATAGACTGTAGTTTTGAGCATAACTAATTCCAAAAATTGTTGTTATGAATATTGTAAGAAGTGTTTTCATTTTATTTTTAATAGATTAGGAATTGATAATTATTTAGAAAAAGTTAGAAATCCTTCTGCTGACAAATCTTCGTTTATTTCATTCCAATGAATCCAACGTCCATTACCTAGCAGTTCATATTTATTGCGCTGTTCAGAAGTTGCTTTGCTTAAATTTGGATACCAATTTATTGGCGTGCCAATAACTCTCAAGTCATTTAACTCAACGAAAATTTTATCTCCATCAAACCAAACTTTATTTATAGTAAACATTTCTAATTATTATTTTGCAAAATACTCTTTCCATCTACTTTCAATTATTTCTTTGTTTTATTCAATTATGCCCTCTGCAATTTTCAAATCTTTATTTTTCATTCCATGATTCTCAATTAATTCAAGTGGCTCCAAATTAAATTTTGCATCTCCGTCACTATTCTGAATATGAACGTGGATAGGAAGATGCTCATTACTGAAAAAGAAAAACTTTATTCCATAAAATCTAAAAAGTTCAGGCATATTTTTTAAAAGATTAAAACTACAAATTATGGCTATCAATAGCATTACTTATCGATGCAAAAATTTCTTCGATAGTGCCAATGCCATGTATTGATTTGAACTTGCCTTGTGCTGTATAATAATTTTTAAGTGGTAATGTTTTGTTATTATATTCGTTAATGCGGTTTTGTATCACATCGGTATTTGCATCATCAGGGCGGCCACTGCTCAAACCCCTATTCAAAAGGCGTTTTACCAATTCATCATTATCCACTTCAAGCGCCAACATCATGCTTATTGAAGTGCTTTTTTCTTTCAACAAACTATCTAATGCTTCTGCTTGTGCAGTTGTGCGCGGAAAACCATCAAAAATAAAACCGTTAGCATTCGGGTTAGCATCTAGCTTACTACTTATCATTCCAATTACTACCTCGTCTGGCACTAGTTGCCCGGCATCCATTAACTTTTTTGCTTCCATTCCTAATGCAGTGCCAGCAGTAATTTCGCCGCGCAAAATATCACCAGTGCTTAAGTGAATCAATTTATATTTAGCGATTAAATTTTCTGATTGAGTGCCTTTGCCAGCACCCGGAGGACCAAAAAGTACAATGTTTAACATGTTAAAATTTTAAAGCGCTAAAATACATAAAGAATTGATTAGCTTTAAAATAAATTTGAACTTATGAAATTCTACTTTGTTTATCTGCAATGATGATGTTTGTAAAAGACAATATGCTGCCCATTGATGGAGAGGTTTTTCTGTTCGATACTTTTTTTGGAAAAGATGAATCGGATTTGTTTTTTAATAATTTGAAAAATACAATTGATTGGAAGCAAGAGGGAATGAAAATGTATGGCAAAGAAATTCTATTTCCGCGCCTCACAGCTTGGTATGGCGATGAAAATGCTAAGTATAAATATTCTGGAATTGTAAATTTGCCTTTGTATTGGAATGATGAGTTAAGCCATATTAAACAAAAAGTTGAAGAGAAAACTAATGCAAAATTTAACTCTGTACTTTTAAACTATTACCGAAATGGCAATGATAGTATGGGTTGGCATAGTGACGACGAAAATGAATTAGGAATAAATCCTGTGATTGCATCAGTAACTTTTGGAGCATCGCGTAAGTTTCAATTTAAACATAAAAGTATTAAAAACTCAACACAAAATATTTTGTTAAGCAATGGAAGTTTACTTTTGATGCAAGGTTTAACGCAGCATAATTGGTTGCACCAAGTGCCGAAAACAAAAATTATTGTTGGAGAAAGAATAAACTTGACGTTTAGGAACATTATTAATAAATCTTTGATTTAATTTCAAGCTAGTCCTCTTATTTTTTAATATTTTTGAAGAAATTAATTTTAGAGTTATGAGTTTTCAACAAAGATATTCGCAAGTAAGAAATTTCATGAATGGCAAATTCGTGGATTCTAATGCTATGCAATTAGATGTATTTTCACCTTTAGACGGAGCAAAAATTTCACAGGTTCCTCTGAGTACTCGACTTGATTTAGATTTAGCTGTTGTTGCGGCAAAAAATGCATATATTTCATGGAGTCAATTAACCATAAAAGAGCGTGTTCAAATATTCTTCAGATACAGAACATTATTAGAAATCAATAAAACAGAATTGGCGAATCTAGTTTCGTTAGAAAATGGAAAAACATTTGATGAATCAGTTGCCGAAGTTGATAAAAGCATTGAGCTATGCGAATTTGCGGTTTCATTACCTCAAATAATTACTAACGAAATACAAGAAGTAAGCAAGGGAGTTGAATGCCGCATTGAAAGAAAACCCATCGGTGTTGTTGCATCAATAGCTCCTTTTAATTTCCCAAATATGGTTCCCCATTGGACAATGCCAAATGCCTTGGTACTAGGAAACACCATGATTATGAAACCTTCCGAAATTGTGCCATTAAGTGTAATACGAATGGCTGAATTATTAAAAGAAGCTGGACTTCCTGATGGAGTTTTTAATATTGTGAATGGCGGTAAAGAAATTGTAGAAGCAATTTGCGACCATCCTGATATTAAAGCTGTTTCATTTGTTGGGTCTACAAAGGTTGCAAAACTGGTATATATTAGAGCAACCTCAAATCTTAAACGATGCGTAGCGCTTGGAGGCGCAAAAAATCATTTAATAGTTTTGCCTGATGCAAATTTAGAAATGACGGCATCAAATGTGGTTGCTAGTATGAGCGGATGTGCTGGTCAACGTTGCATGGCAGCAGCAGTTATGGTTGGAGTTGACAACATTCAACACATTATTGATTTAATGTGTGTTGAGGCAAAAAAAATAATACCAGGTGTAAATTTAGGTTCCGTAATAAGTAAGGAGGCTAAAATGCGCATTGAAAACTATATTACAGAAGCAGAACTTGCTGGAGCAAAAGTTTTGGTAGATGGCAGAAAAGCTGTTGTTGAAGGAAAAGAAGGTGGTTTTTATGTTGGGCCTACAATTATTGATTTTGTTACACCTGAAATGAAAATTGCAACAGAGGAGGTGTTTGGACCAGTAATTTCGATTATAAGAACTAAAGACTTAAATGAAGCCTTAAAAATTGAAAATAGTAGCAATTATGGTAATGCGGCATCAGTATTTACTCAAAACGGAGGCATAGCAAAACAAGTAATTGATAAGGCAAGTGCTGGCATGATTGGCATAAATATAGGAGTTCCAGTTCCTAGAGAACCATTTTCGTTTGGAGGTTGGAACGAATCTAAATTTGGAAGTAGTGACATTACTGGCAAAAGTTCAATTGAGTTTTGGACACAAAACAAGAAAGCAACAACAAAATGGACTGGGGATGCAAAAGTAAATTGGATGAGTTAATACTGCTTAAATTTTACCTGTAATTTTATAAGAAATATATCCAATCCACTCATGAATTAATATATTCCAATATTGAAAAGCAGCAAAGTTTGGTACAAGCAACTCATCAAGCTGTAATTTATTCTCACCGGAACTCCCATCAACACTATAGGAAACTACTTTAATATTTTGTTTTTTAAAACATGCTAATGCTCTGCGCATATGATAACCAGAGGTAATTAATAAATAATTCTCATTATCATGAAACAATTTTTTAGATATTAAAACATCCTTAGTATATATTGCATTTTCATAAGTATTTTTCGACTTTGACTCAATTATTATTACCGAATCAGGAACTCCTATTTTCATTAAATATTCTTTAATAAAAATTGCTTCAACCTCATATGGCTTACTTATATATGCCGCTCCGCCACTAATGAAAATTTTTTCAATTATTCCTTGGTGGTAAAGGTCTAATGCTTGAAAAATTCTATCACTACTTCTATGAAAATGAAGTCTTTTGAGCTTTGTGTCATAGTAGCTAATACCACCTAGAATAATTCCTATTTTAAAATGGCCTATTTTATTTTCGTTTACTGGTGGTACTTCCCACTGTTTATTAATAAAATTAACAACTAATGAATTGCCAAAAAAATAAAATATAACTAAGGCAAACAAAACATACCCTTTTTTACGTTTTACGTTATTTGTAAAATAAATTACCAGTAATAAAATAAAAGTCCAAGTTAGAGGCTCACTTAAAAAAGCAAGGACTTTAGAAAGTATAAAAAACATGTAGTTTAATTTGAGGATTTAGTATTGATTAGTTACTTTCTTACGAAAAATTTCATATTCTATAGTTTAAAAATACCAATTTACTTTTATAAAGTGTAAAATGTAAATATTATATTCGCAGGCTTAAAAAAAAAATTGTGAATAATAAACTAAGTCAAGTTAATAATGCAATAATAGATATAAATGATATTAAATCTGGTTTACGAACATTTTCTAAAAACTGGTATGTCATAGCTATTGCATTGGTAATTTCTTTTTTAGGCTCATATTATTATACATATAAATTAACAGATGTATATGCAGCATCCTCTCAGATACTTTTAAAATCTAATGATACATATGATGTACAAAGTACTATTACTCAAAATATGGGTTCATCAGGAGGTGCATATCATGACTATACGGACAATTATAATGCAATAAGGGTAGTTAAATCATACGACTTAATTAAAAAGGCAATTGACCGCTTAAATTTTGGCACAAGTTATTACATAATTGGTAGGCTAAAAAGTCAAGAAGTATATGAATCTTTGCCTTTTGCAGTAACCATGAGTACAATTAATTCAGGGTTATACGAAAGAATGATAAATATTCGCTTTATAGATGATAAGAGGTATGAACTTAGCTATAAAATTGGAGAAGAGGAGTTCAATAAAATATATTATTTTGATAAACCTGCCATTAGTGAAAATTTTAACCTATTGGTAATTAAAGCCAAAGGAGTTGATAAATCAAATGTTCAGCCTCTTGTAGAAAGTAGATATGCTGTACAATTCCATGAAACATCGCAACTTGTAATTAATTATCAGACTTCCTTAACTTGTGAAATTCCTGACTATACAGGTATAATTCAATTAACGATTGAAGATATTTTACCACAAAGAGCAGTGAGTTTTTTAGATACCTTAGGGCAAGTTTATATTGAAAACACCTTACAATCAAAACTTTCATTAAACCAAAGAACCATTGAATTTATTGATGTACAACTAGCAGAATTATCTAGCATCATATCAAATATCGAGAATAAGCTACAAGATTATAAACATAATAAGGCCATATATGATTTAACGAGGGAAGAACAAATTGTTTTTAACGCTATGACAGAGGCTGTAGCAAAACAAAAACAATTAAACTTTCAATTAGATGCCCTTAAAACCCTTGAAAAATATATTGTAGAAGATAAGACAGGCGAAGTGCTTCCTCCATCTTATTATATGGCCATTGAAGATGAATTTTTAAAAGGAAGTATGCTTGATTTGTATAAACTGCAATTACAGAAAACACAAGACTACTATAAAAATACTAAAACAAGTTTTGAAGCAAACGAAATAAACAGTAAAATAAAAAACTTAAAAACAATATTAATTGGATATATAAACAACTCTAAAATTCTTGTAGTAAAAAAGATTAATGAATATGTTGCCATTGAGAAAGATACTGAAAATAAAATAGGAGATATTCCAATTAAACAGCGCGAAGTATCCAATATTCAAAGACATTTGGATGTAAATCAAAAAATGTATGAATACTTGATAGAAAGGAAAGCTAACTCAACAATTGCCAAGGCCGGCATTATTCCTGAATGTAAAATTATTGAAACAGCACGTTCTAAAGGAGTTGTTAGGCCAAATAAATCAAGAATTACCTATTCTTTTCTAGGGGTTGGCTTTATAATTAGTATTATAATTATATTCCTAATCACCATGTTTTTTGAGCGTTTGGAAAGTTTAGATGAACTTAAATCAAAAACTCAATTAAATATATTGGGAGAAATTTTACAAACGTTAAGTAAGAAGCACCAAGAAAATTCAATTTTAGGTGCAGATCCTAAATCTGCATTTATCGAATCATTTAGAATTGTAAGAGCAAACCTACAATACTTGAAACCAATACCTAATTCAAAAGTGTACCTTTTTACTTCAAGAAATCCAGGAGAAGGGAAAACATTTTGTTCACTAAACATGTCAATTCTATTGGCAAAGGGAGGAAAGAAAGTTATTTTATTAGAGTTTGATATGCATAAACCAAGGGTTTCTTCTGCCCTAAACATGAATGCGCACAAAGGCCTTTCAACGATATTGATAGGAAAAGATAAGCCTGAAGATTGTGTTCAAAAAAGTGCTCAAGAAGGTCTAGATGTAATGTTATGCGGACCAATTCCGCCAAATGCCTCAGAATTAATTCTTAATGATTATATGAAAGAGTTATTTCTTTTTTGTAGAAATAATTATGATTACGTAATCATTGACACTCCTCCAGTAGGAATGGTTTCAGATGCATTGGTTATGATGGAGTATTCAGACATCAATATTTTTGTAATCAATACTAAGTTTCCTTACAGAGAATCGCTTAATTTGGCAACTGAAATAACAAAAATGAACAAAAATGCAACTTTAGCTTTGTTGTTAAACGGAGTCAAGAAAAACAAAATAAAATACTATTTGAGTAAATATGGATATGGCGATAGCTATGGTTATGGCTATGGTTATGGTTATAGTTACTCTAATTCTGTGAATAGGTAAATATTAAAACGTTCATAATTTTTTGTGAGAAAATTTTTCTTTGGTGATTCAATAATTGATTTAAAATGGTTTCTATAATTATTACCAGTTTCAACTACGCAAAATATATTGAACGTGCTATTAGAAGTTGTTTAGAACAATCTTTATCAAAAAGCTTATTTGAAATTATAATTGTGAATGATTGTAGTACTGATAAAACGGCTGAAATTCTCTCTAACTACAATGAAAATTGTAGAATTTTTAATCTTCCGATAAATGTTGGACTTTCAGCTGCACGAAATTTTGGAATAAAGAAAGCCAAAGGACAGTATGTTATTTTCTTAGATGCGGATGATTATTTGCAAAAGGACTTGATATATATTCAATGTACATTCTTAACCGAAAATAATTATATTGATGCTATAAGTACAGACTATTATTTAGTTGATGAAAAAGGAACACACCTCAAACATTTAAATGCAGAAGAAAACCCTATTGCTTGTGGTATCATGTTCCGAAAAGACTTGCTGTATGAAATTGGTTTATATGATGAATCTTTTAGAATGAGAGAAGAGGAGGATTTAAGACAAAGATTTCAACAACACTTCAAAATTTATAATTTAATTTTGCCATTATATAAATATACACAACATGATTTTAGCTTAACTAATAATATTTCTGGAATGGAAAGGCATGCCCAAAAATTAAAAATTAAATATGCCAATGGTTAAATTTATTGACTGTGGGCAAGTTTACTTAAGGCCTTTAAACATTGATGATGTAAACCAAGAATATTTGAATTGGTTAAATGACAAGGATGTAACTTTAGGTTTAGCTTCAGGTGCATTTGCGACTACCTTATTGCAGTTAGAAAACTATGTGGCATCTAAAACCATTGATAAAAACACCATTATACTTGCAATTTGCGATAGCATTACTGACCAACATATAGGTAATATTAAGCTTGATAATTTTGATTGGGTTGCTGCAACATGTGAATTAGGGATTTTAATTGGAAATAAAAATTTCTGGAATAAAAATATTGGATTTATTGTATGTTCAAAAATAATTGAACATGCATTTGTAACTCTAAATATTCGTAAAATTTTACTTGCAGTTTACGCTAACAATCCAAATGCTACTGAATTATATAAAAAAATAGGATTTGAAATAGAGGGTCAATTGAAACAACATGTTTATGTAGATGGAAAATATATTGATAAGATTTTAATGTCCTTATTCAATCCAAATATTAATCGATGAATCTGCTAATTATTCAAGCCAGAATATCTAGCAGTCGTTTGCCTGGCAAAGTAATGATGAAAGTAAATCATCGAACTATTCTTGAAATTATAATTGAACGTGTTTCACCTTCAAAGTTGGTTGATAAAATTGTTATTGCAACAACAACAAATAAAGAGGATGACATAATTGAAAACCATTGCATTCATAATAAATGGGACTATTTTAGAGGAAATGAAACAGATGTTTTGCAAAGATTCTATTTTGCTTCAAAACAATTTAAAAATGTAGTAAACGTAATTCGTATTACTTCAGATTGCCCCTTACATACATACAAAGTAATTGATTTTGCAATTGAAGAATTTAATAAATCTGGAAGCGATTATTTCTCTAATTCAAACCATGAACCAGATATCCTTGAAGATGGCTTTGATACTGAAGTTTTTACTTTTAAATCTTTAGAAAGCGCCAATAAGAATGCTACAAAGTTTTCAGAAAGGGAACATGTAACACCTTTTATTAAAAATTCTGGATTGTTTAAATGTTCTTGGAAGAAATCCAATCAAGATTATAATTATAAATTAAGTGTAGATAATATTGACGATTTTAAGGTTATAGAAAGAGTGTTTGAAGAACTTAAACACATACCTAATTTTGATATGCAAGATGTAATAAATCTTTTGAAACTAAAGCCAGAAATAATGCTCATTAATAAAGACAGTGTTATTAACGAAGGATATATAAAATCAATAAAAAATGAAATGTTTATTGATGAGAAATTGAATAATAAAACCAACAAATGAAATATGTCATAAATTTTAGCAAGTCGGATGAGTTTCGTGCAAAAATACATGAATTAATTCCTGGAGGCGCCCACACATATTCTAAAGGAGATGACCAGTTTCCGATTCTTTCTCCCGCCGCTATAACTCATGGAAAAGGTTGCTACGTATGGGATTTGGATGGTAATAAATACATAGAGTGTCTAAGTGGCTTAGCATCTGTAAGTTTGGGACATGCATATGAACCTGTTCTCAATAGAGTAATGAGTGAATTAAAGAAAGGTAATAATTTTTCGCGTCCATCAATTATTGAGTCTGAAATTGCGGAACGATTTCTAGGCTTAGTTAAAGTGCATGATATGATAAAGTTTGCTAAAAATGGATCTGTTGTTACAACAGCAGCTATTAAATTAGCACGTGCATTTACTGGTAAAAAATTAGTTGCACGTCCTATCGACCACCCATTTTATAGTTATGATGATTGGTTTATTGGTAGTACCGATGTTAAAAGTGGTATTCCTTCTGATATACAAGCATTGACAGTAACATATCAATCAGATAATATCCAATCACTAATTGATTTGTTTGATAAATATCCTAATCAAATTGCTTGCATAATTTCAGAGCCAGAAAAGTACAACGTATTGCCAGAAAACTATTTGAAAGCTGCTATTGAAATTGCACATAAAAATGGTGCATTATGGATAATGGATGAAATGATAACAGGTTTCAAAACAGATTTTCCAGGGAGTATTTCCAAGTATAACGTGGTTCCAGATATGGCAACTTGGGGTAAAGGAATTGCAAATGGTTTTTCTTTCTGTTGTTTAACAGGCAAAAAAGAAATAATGAACCTTGGGGGAATATTGAATGAAGGCAATGAAAAACTTTTTTTAATAAGCACCACGCATGGAGGAGAAACTTCAAGTATTGCAGCCGCATTGGCAACTATTGATGAATTTGAAAAACATGATGTAGTAAATTACACAAAAAAAATTGGTCAAATATTTATTGACAAATCCGAGAAAATTATTGCTTCTCATAAATTAGAAAATTCAATTAAGCACCTTCAATTCAATTGGCATTCATCATTTGCATATTTTGATTTGAATGGGAATAATAGTTTTGGGCTTAGAACATTGTTTCATCAAGAACTTATTAAAAGAGGAATTCTCTTTCAGGGAGTTTTTTGCCCACAATTTAGTCATACAATTGAGGATATTGATGAAATTTTACTAGCCATGGACGAGGCTTGTAGCGTTTATAAAAAAGGGTTGGAAGAAGGTTATGAAAAGTATTTAGTTGGCAAACCAATAAAACCAGTATTCAGAAAAATAATTTAAATAAATTATTTTTTAATGTTTTTAAACACTTTTTTAGCATCAACTTCGTTTAATTGTAATCCAAATCCGTGCTGTTTCAAATTGTAATCAAATATTATACACTCATTGCCAGCCGTCCAATATTCATCAAAAAGCAACTTAGCAAACATATTTTGCTTTTGATTTAAATCTATTCTTAGGTTCGAAATTTCATTCAACAGAAATTCAACTGGTAATCCTTTGTTGTTGGTTAACCGAGTAATCGTAATTTTATCTTTAAACACTTCAATTTCTTCTTTGCCTTTTTTTCTCCACCTATATATTCTTAAAATTAAAAATTCAAAATAACTCCAAAACCCCATATAAATAATACAAATTACTTTTGTGTTACTATCAGTTGTAGTAAACAATTGATATACTACAAGTGCGCCACATAAACTCCAAAGAGCAAGCCACACTTGCATTACAAGGTTTTTTGCTGGATAATTTTCAGGGAAAATTTCAATAATTTTCGATTCCTTATTATTTGTAATTTTTACTCTTTCCATTAATTTTCCAATAATTTATAAAACGAAGTTAGACTTTAGTAGCTAACGTTATTTCTCTTTTGCCTGGCGGTCCTGGAACATTCATAACATTAAATCCAACACTTTTCAAGTTTCTTTTAAAAACACCTTTAGAACAATAGGTTACTAGGGTTCCATTTTTTTTTAGTGAATCAAACATGTTTTGTAAAACATCTATTCTCCAAAGTTCTTCATTAATTTCTGGCGCAAATGCATCAAAAAAATAATATTGTATTCATTTTTTATTTTGTGCTTTGCTATATTTTCTGCAATTTTTTTGAAGTAAAAGTTGTTTGAAATTTTTATTTCAATTTCAAATGCGCAATCATGCAATGCCTTAAACTCTCTCTTATAATTTAAAGCATTCAAATGTTGTGTGTAATTTAAATCATCGATGGTGCCAATAGGAAGTGAAAACATTTCTAAACCACTAAAATATATTTTTTGATTATATTTTTCTGATTCTAGAAATGCCATAAAAGCATTTAATCCGGTCCCAAAACCTGTTTCTAAAACTGAAATTACTGGGAGTTGATTTATATATTTACTTAAGCCGTTATCAAAAAACACACATTGTGATTCAGTAATAGCGCCAAAAGTTGAATGATAATACTCTTTTAGATTTTTGTTAAAAATGGTATGAGAACCATCTCCGGTAATAATTAACTCTAAGGAATCTTCAAAGTTCAAGAGCACTATTTATTTACAAATTCTAAAACGTTTTTACAAATAAATTCAAGTGTCATTTCATCTAATTCTGTATGCATTGGCAGTGATATTACATTCTTACAAAGGTTTAATGTAATTGTAAAATCTTCATCTTTAAATCTTGAGTCATGATATGCTTTTTGATGATGCAAAGGAAGAGGATAATAAACCATAGCAGGAATCCCTTTTGATGCCAAAAACTCTTTAAGCTCATTTCTATCAACGTCGTTTAAGACGAGAGTATATTGGTGAAAAACATGAGTACTATTTTTGGCTCTTGAAGGTGTTTTTATTTTTACATTATTTATAAATGCTTTATCATAATAATTTGCAGCAAAATTTCTAGCTTTTGCATATTCATCTAAATGAGGCAGTTTGCAACGAAGTACGGCCGCTTGTATACTATCTAATCTAGAATTTACTCCAATATCATCATGATAGTACTGAACACTTTGTCCGTGATTAGCAATCATTCTTATTCTTTTAGCTAAATTATCATCATTGGTATACATTGCTCCACCATCGCCATAACAGCCTAGGTTTTTAGACGGGAAGAATGATGTACATCCAACGGTGCCAATTGTTCCAGCTTTTTTTATTGTCCCATCTAAAAATGTATAATCTGCACCAATAGCTTGAGCTACGTCCTCAATTACAAATAAATTATGAGCATTTGCTATTTTCATTATTGATTCCATGTCAGCACATTGTCCGTATAAGTGTACTGGAACAATTGCTTTAGTTTTTGAAGTAATTGCTTTTTCAATTGCACTCGGATCTATGGTAAAAGTTTCCGGGTTTACCTCAACCAATACTGCTGTAAGGCCTAATAATTTTATTACTTCGGCAGTTGCTACATAGGTAAAGTTTGCTGTTATTACCTCATCACCTGGCTTTAAATTTAAAGCCATCATTGCAATTTGTAATGCATCTGTACCATTCGCGCAAGGTATAACGTTATTAACCCCTAAATACTTTTCTAACTCAGCCTGAAATTGTTTTACCTCAGGCCCATTAATAAAAGCTGTATTATTAATCACATTTGCAATTCCGGCATCAACCTCTTTTTTTATCTTTTCATATTGACCAGCAAGGTCAACCATTTGAATTTTTTTATCTAACATTTATTTAATTTAAGATTGCAAACCTACATAATTATTAAAATACTCTTTTATCTATTTGCTAATTTTTCACAAATAGAATTGAATTAATAAGCATCAAATTATGAAGATTTAAAATGAGAATGAAGTAAAATTACTTGGGGAATTATCATTTTTAATTCATCATTAATAATGTGATGTTGACTAAATTTTAGTTTCTCTTCATCACTCATTTGATTATTAATTCTTTTTATTATTTCGTTTCTATTCATATTGCCGCGTTTCATCACATTTTTAATTCTCATCTCTATAGGTGATGTCACAACAACTATTTCTTCACACTCTTTATATGTTCCACTTTCAATTAAAATAGCAGCCTCTTTTATAACATATTTGTAACTTTTGTTTTTATTACACCAGTTGTTAAAAACAACCTTAAGTTTTGGATGAATAATATTATTTAGCGCTATCAATTTCTTTGGATTTTCAAATACAAGGTTGCTTATATAATTGAGATTTAATTTACTTTCAATAGTATAGCTTTCTTTACCAAAGGCTTCTAAAATTTCATTTTTAACAGTAATGCTATCATATAACTTTTTAGCTTCATAATCCGAATCAAAGACAGGTACATTTAAAGCTGTGAAAATCTTACATATCATAGACTTTCCAGAACCTATACCTCCTGTTATTCCTATAATTTTCAATTTATTTTTGATTTAGTATAAACTCAACTTCATTAGGGATGAGTATTGGATTTTTAATAAATGAAGGGTGTCTTTCTAGCTTTAAATTTAGCTTATTAGCTTGTTTTAAATCTACATTTTTTACTACTGCAGTTACAACAAACATTGATTCTTTTATAGACTTAAATTTAGATAGTGTAACTAGAAACTTCACTTTTGTTTTAGCAGGAAAGGTTTTAATGTTATAATCACTATTTGTTGAATTTATTTGAATGGGTAATTCTAATTCTGTTTCGGTGAACTTATCTACTGGAATATATACTATGCCGCTTGTGCCTTTAATTTGAACCTGTTTTAACTCTTCAGTCATCTTAAACTCTACTGACTTAATTATATTTTCTTTAATATTATTAAGGCTAATTGAGTCTGTATCAATGAACGTTATCTTATCTAATAATTGTTTAGGACCTTTTATTAAAACCTTGTTTGGTAAGGTATGTAAACTGTCAGCAAATGAAAATTGAGATAAAAAACTATAACCGACGTGATATTTAACTGGAACTACTTTTTGAGATTTTGCTGCTAAGTAGAAGCTTATATTGTCTGGAAAAACAGACTTTATTTTAAAAGTGTTATCTAATTGTTCTGCTATTTGGCTAGTCTGGCTTTGAAGATTTAGTACAAATTCATCTCCGGTGTTATATTTTCCGTTTTTTTTGGGAGGAGTTGCATCAATATTAATTGTTCTTAAATTATTGAATATAGAGTTTGTTAGAATAACAAATCCAGAAGCAGTTATTTCAAGCCTTAACTCACTTGGCAACTTGTATGTAAGCATTTTGTCTTCTGGCAAATTAGTATAGTTAGTTTTTACCAAAACATAACCATTATAATCTTTACTTAAAACAATCAATATCCAAAATAGAAATGAAATAAAGAAACAAGAAATAAAAACTGAAATGTTTTGGTTTACTAAAATCCTTGTATTTGTATTTCTGTCTTTCACAATAACCTAATAGCTTTTATTTTAAATGTAAAGTTTTTTCAAAATCTGCGGATGCTTGAATTTCTATTCTCGAAAATTCATCTACTTCAACAAATTCTCCATTACTATTTAAACTTACTTTTATTAGTAATTTTTTTGTTTTAAAAAGTTGTTTTAAGTTGATTGAATTTAAATCAACTTCCACTAATTCCTTCTCGTTACTGGCATTATAGTTTGGTTTAACGTAAATGTTTGATACTATGTTAGGGCCTAAAGAGTAATCGTCATTAATAGTAAATAAATTTACCTTGATATCATATTTAAAATAGTTTTTTAAGTACAATTTTAGTTTGCCAAAGTTTATTATTTCTTCATCTTCATCTTTTAAGTTTATTCTAATCGTGTCTTGTAAAACAAGTTCATTTAAAATTGTATTTAGTGGAATTTTTAATTCCATAGTTGCTTTTAAAAGCTTATCAGTATATATAAAATCAGTTCCATTTGAAATGTTACTTAATGGATTTATTTCAACTTGCATTTCATAACCAATTTTATCTGGCAATACTTCAATTAAACTCTTAATATTTGAGTTTGATTCATCAATCAATAAATTATAATTAGATGCTTGATAAGGATTGTCTAATGCACGATTAATATTTAAGTTTTTGTTTAATAAATTGTGAAACAAAACACGATTAATATTTTTTATTGAATTAGATGTAGATAATGATTTTATTTTTAGCCTAGCATCTACACCAACCCCATTTTCAATATTAATAGTGCATGATACTTTGCTCAAATTAAAGCTTCCTGCCTTTATATTTTTAAATACATCTAAGTTTGTAAATGATGGCCCTACGTCTATTGTACTTTGCCCAAAATAGCCTTTAGCATAGTATGGTTTTAGTAAATTAAAACTTAAAAGAATATTCACAGTGTTGGAAACATCAATTTGTGTAGAGGTAGCTGATGGTGCCAATTTTATTATTGTCTTTGATGATATTTTATTTAATGAATTATGAAGATTGCCGGTTAAGTCAATTGTATAACCTGTTAAATCTATAAATCCGGTCACAGTAGAAGGGGTGGCAACATCCTGAGCAGCTGGCACTTCAATATTTATGCTTAATGAAGTATTGTTTTTAATAGCGCCAGGTATACTATAATTTAGTATAATTGGTTGCAATATTCTATTTGAGAGAGTATACTTTAATTTACCACTTTCCATAATCATTCGGCTTATACCCGCTTGACCAGTTGGTAGTTGAATGTCTTGTAAATTCTCAATTATTATTTGATTTGGATAAACTGTTAAACTGCCAAATGGTAGGCCATTTACATATGAAATACTAGTATCCGGTATGGTAAATAAAAACGATTTACTTAGTTCATATAAACTTGTTTTGTATAAAATCCCTGTTTTACCATTTGTATTTTCAAGTAAACTATCCGCAATAAAATTATTGAGTGTTATTGTTGAGATTGCAATAGGTAAGTTGTAGTTAGCTTTCCAACTTAATCCTCGCTTCTCTTTATTGCAAGAAATTTGCCCTGCAAATATTATTATAATTAATAAAAACTTAAATTGTTTCATTTTGAATGCCAAGATAATTTTTTTTAATTAATCATTTATCTATTGATAGTTTTCTTCATACAAGAATATAGTTAGCTCTAAAGTAAATTTTAAAAGAGATTCTATGTGTAAAATCCAAATTTTGGATTGATGCCCAGTTTTTTAATCTAATTAACTCTAATCAACACAATAATTTTCTAAATTTTACGTTATTCGCGTTCAATGCAGTCAAATAAGAAAATATTGTATTTTTTTATTCTTATTGTTGCTGCGTCCTGCAGTACCAAAAAGAACACTTGGGTTAATCGTCATTTTCATGGCTTGACAGCTCATTATAATGGCCTTTGGATTGCCGATGAAATTGTAAAAGAAACCGAGAAAAACACATTTAAAAATTATAAAGACAACTACGAAAAAGTACTTCCAATTTTCACTTACACTACCCTTGATGAGGTAAAAGCAGTGACTCCAGAAATGGAAAAAGCCTATAAAAGAGCTTCAAAAGTTATTCAATATCATTCTATGCTCATACGTGATGTAGAATATAATCCTTGGGTAAAAAATACGTATGTGCTTATTGGTAAAACACATTTTTACAAGCATGACTATTTTGCAGGTTTAGAGGCTTTTGAATATGTAGTTAGTAAAAATAAAAAACATCCATATAAATTTGAGGCAATGATGTGGATGCTCAGAACATACAATGAGACAGGACTTTTTAGTAGCTCACAAGGGTTAATTGATTTAATACTGGATGAGAAAACGTTCCCAAAAAAGTATTTATCAGAATTTAATGCAATAGTTGCTGATTTTTATTTAAAGCAAGAAGATTATACAAAGGCAATTGAATTTTTAGAACCTTCTTTTAAATCCTGTAAAAACAGAAAGTTGAAGGCAAGATATGCTTACGTTTTAGCTCAATTATATCAAAAGGCTGGCGATGGCGATAATGCGGTTAAATATTTTGACAAAACTCTAAATTATGGACCTGGTTATGACATGGCTTTTAACGCTAGTTTAAATTTAGCAAAATCAAAGGCCCTTTCAGGAGGTAACCCTAAACAGGTAAAAAAAATGTTTTTAGAAATGCTTACTCAAGAAAAATACAAAGACTATCATGACCAAATTTATTATTCTTTGGCTGAACTTTCAGAGAAGCAAAATGAAATTAATGACGAAGAAAACTATCTAGTTGAGAGTGTGAAGGTTTCAAAAGCAAACAGGCACCAAAAAGGATTAAGTAGCTTGAAAGTTGGAGACCTTTATTTTACACAAACCAAATATGAGCTGGCACAATTATATTTTGACACAGCAGTTAGTAATTTAAACAAGGATTTTCCCGATTATTTTATAGTGGAAAACAAACAAAAGAGTTTAAAAACATTGGTAGGCTATATAAAAACTATTGCCCAAGAAGATAGTTTACAAAAGGTAAGTAAATTAAGTGATAAAGAAAGAAATGCAATAATTGATAAAATTATTGCTGATAAAAAGAAGAAGATTGAAGAGGAAAAGAAAAAATTAGAAGAGCAAAAAGCTATTTTAGAATCTAATAAAGCAGTACAAGAAAATTTACCAATGGGCATGCCAGGTTTTGGCGGTGGGCCTCCTATTGGAGCAGCTAGTACACAATGGTACTATTATAATCCTGCTACTTTAAGTTTTGGATTATCCGAATTTCAAAAAAGATGGGGAAATAGAAAGCTAGAAGACGATTGGAGAAGGAGCAATAAGCAATTAGTTGCCTCAGCCGAAACCGAACAAGGGTTAGATACTGTTGGTCCTAACGGAGAAATTATTGCTAAAGAAAAATTAGCCGATTTAACTCCAGAACAATTAGATAATAAAGAAAGAGAAAAATATTTAAAGAATATCCCATCCTCGCCTGAACAGCTAACAGCCTCAACAAGTAAGGTTATTGAAGCATATTATAATTGCGGAACACTCTATAAAGAACAATTAAATGATTTAAATAATGCCGCCGCAACTTTTGAAAACTTACTAAAAAAGTATCCTGATAATAATTATAATCTTGTTACACATTATCAGTTATATAGAATTTATTTGGCTATACCAGATGAAAAGAGGGCGGCATATTATAAAGATTTAATCTTGACTAAATACCCTGATTCTGAGTATGCAGCAATTATTAATAATCCAGATATAAATGCTCAAAAGCAATTTAGTAAAAACAAGGAGGAAGTATATTATGAGGAAACTTACAATCTTTACTTAGGCAAAGATTACATTGCGACAAAACAACGTTGTATTGCCTCTGATAGTTTGTTTCCAAAATCAATTTATAAGCCAAAATTTGCATTACTAAAAGCGCTTTGTTTCGGAGGCATAGAAAGTGGTCAGGCAATGATAGTAGAGCTAAAGAAAGTTGCAGCATCTTATCCAAAGGACCCAGTAAAAGACAAGGCAAATGAGATAATTGAAATTTTAGAAAATAACCCAAGCTTAAAAAATACTGAAGCTGAAATTAAAAAAACGCTATTTAATAAAGCAGATAATGATGAACATTATTTTATTATTCAAATGCCTATGACTGCCGATTTGAACAAAATGAAATCGGCATTGTCTAAATTTAATGACGACAATTTTAGTTCAATGGCACTTAAGATAGAAGATTTGTTATTTGATGAAAATAAAAAAATGGTGATTGTAAGTGGGCTTGAAAACTCAATAAAAGCAATGAACTATTATAACATTATTAAAGACAACTCTAAAATAAGTGGAAGTTTAGTTAGCGGCACATTTCAGCAGTTTGTAATTTCCTTAAGCAATTATAATGTCTTACTTAAAAACCAAAAAGAAACTCAAACATATTCAAGTTTTTTTCAAGAAAATTATCTTAAAATTTAGTTGATAGCAGCTATTCTTGAATATAAGAAACGAATATATGAGACATAATTACCTAATCACTTTAATCAATAAAATGAACATTCTGTTGTCAAGTTATCATATGCCAAAATGATATAGTAAATAAATTAACAATCATAACTTTGAAAAATTAAACAAGAATTATAAAAAATGAAATAAAAAATGTACTAAAATTTAGTCAATCGTAAATTAATGTAATTGCAATTACAAAAAGTACAGACAAATACTTTTAAAAAACCCATAGTACAAAACTAACCTCAATTGCTACCTCTCGGTTTGTTCAACACAGGTTTAAATCGAAACTAAGTTGCACTTCACTTCGTTTAAACCGTATATGCTAGCCGCTATTTTCAGAGCCACATCAACAAGTTCTTGAAAGGACAAATTGCATGAATTTACTAATAATTATTTGTTAATTCTCTCTAAACAAAATTTCGTAAATTCTTTCGCACCATTTGACTTTAGGTGTATTGCATCCGCGAACAATGAGTCAGGCCATAACTGTGAATTAGAATCAATGAAACAATGTTTGTTTTTTTTAATTATTCTGGAGATATTTTGATTGTGAAGCTTTAAATTTTCTTTTGATTGACTTGATAAAACTTTAAATACTCCAATCCGAATTGGTGTTTGAAAAAAGTATAAACTAATATTGTTTGAATTACAATATTTTGCTATGCTATCTAAATATATGTAATTTAAATTATGCTCTTTTGTATCAAATTTTACATTAAACACTCCATTCCATCTTTCTTTTAAAACTTTAAAATCTTTAGCGATTAAATTTGCTGTACCATATTTATCATAAATAAGTGTTGCATAATTATTCTGTGAAGACCTTACCTCATGCGCCACTTTTAAGTTGCTTAAATAATATTGTAGGTTAAAATATCGTAAAAATGAATATTTTCGCCAGTTATTGGAATACAAAAAGTTTTCTATAGCTGCTTTTTTAAGTACTTTATTATTTGAATAAAAATCCAATGTACCTGAAGCAATTATCAATTTTTTAGGTTTATTATATTTTGAATGTAATTTTAGTAACCAAAAAATATCTTCATAACACATTCCCCAAGAGGATAAATTGAGAAATGATTCTGATGAGAAGTGATTTACAATTGATTTTGAATCTAAATTATTTAAGGAAATTGAGGAGCCTATTGCAATTATATCAACGTTTTTGTTTTTATTTTCTAGAAAAGCAATTTTATCATTGAATGAATAACTTTCCGAAAAGTTTGGAGCTGGAATATCGGCAAGTGTGTAATTGTTAAACTTAAAAAAGAAAACAAGAGAAATTAAACCTAGTGCAAATGAAAATATTATAAAGAGGAGTGTGTTTAAGATTAAATTTCTCATTATACTATCAAAATTGAAAATAAATAAATGCTTGTTCTTTACCAGCCGCGAAATATAAAATGAAAAACAATAGCAAAGAATAAAATCCCCACCTAATACTTTTGTTCCAATTAATTGCAAGATTTGCAATAGCAAATTGACTTTCACGCCCTAACCATTCAACAAAAACAAAAAACATAATTAAACAGCAAAGTATCATGCAGTATGGCTGCCACATAATAAAATTGTAAGTTTCGACTAATGATTTTTTTAAGAACAATTGATTAAAAATTCCGCCAATATAATTTATGGCATGGGTTAAGTTTTCTGCTCGAAAAAATATCCAAGCGATTACTGTAAGAGAGAATGTTACAGATATGGAAATTAACTCTTTCAATGTTGGCAAGTATTTGCCTTTTGCCACAATTTCAAGATTATTCCTATTTGTTTTAAAAATTATGGATGGAATTATGAATAAAGCGTTTAAAAATCCCCAAATAATAAATGTCCAATTTGCACCATGCCAGAAACCACTGACAATAAAAATAATAAATGTATTTCTAATTTTAATCAAGATACTACCTTTGCTTCCGCCTAATGGAATATAAAGATAATCCTTAAACCACGATGAAAGTGAAATGTGCCATCTTCTCCAAAATTCGGCAATATCACGCGAAAAATATGGGTATGCAAAATTGCGTAATAATTCAATGCCAAATAATCTTGCAGTTCCTAAAGCAATATCAGAGTAGCCTGAAAAGTCGCAATAAATTTGAAATGTAAACATTATGGCCCCAAAGACTAACATAGAACCTGTATAATGTGAAGAATTATTAAAAATAGTATTTGCAAATTCTGCACAATTATCGGCTATGACAACTTTTTTGAATAATCCCCATAAAATTTGCCTTAATCCATTAATAGTCTTTGTATATTCAAATGTTCTTACTCTTTTAATTTGAGGTAATAAATGTGTAGCGCGTTCAATGGGGCCTGCAACTAGTAAAGGAAAGAAACTGACAAAAACAGAATACTCTACAAAGTTTCTTTCGGCCTTAATTCTTTCTTTAAAAATATCTATTACATAAGATAAACCATGAAATGTATAGAATGAAATACCAACAGGAAGAATTACTTTTAATGTCCAAGGATTTGCATGAAAACCGAAATGCGATGCTGCTTCAGCAAAAGAGTTAGCGAAAAAATTATAATATTTAAATATCCCTAAAAATCCTAAATTAATAGTTATACTGAGCCAAAACCAAAATTTTCTGGAACTTTTATTTTTAGCATCAGACATTTTTAGTCCGGTATAAAAGTCAAGTACAGTTGAAAAAATGAGTAAGAATAAAAACCTATAATCCCAGCAAGAATAGAAATAATAGCTTGAAGCCAATAAGAGTAAATTTTGAATTTTTAAACTTTTATTAGTTACAAACCAGTAAAGTAGAAAAATTATCGGCAAAAAAATGGAATACTCTACAGTATTAAATAGCATACTTAAGAAATTGTCTGGCAACAATTATATCTATTTTTATCACACTTTCTAAATATTATTTTCAGTAAATGGAAAACTTTATTTCTAAAATATATTTTTTAGAAGCATCTAAATTGTAATGATAGAATCAATATTTTATCCAACCTCATCACAACTCCAAGCCTCTGGTCTTTAGCCAAAATATTGCTTTACAATTCCCCAAACTTTGCCGAATAATTCCGATTTACGATTCAATTCCAAATCACTTTCATCCTCCCAAATACTGCATATAAAAAGTGTATTAATGTTTGTTTTTTGCGTAATAATATCATGCTTTGGTAACCACTAAAACCTCTTATTAAATCTACACTTTCATCAAAAACTTTTAGAAAATATTGAATGTGTTTTTCGACAACGTTTAGTTTAGCTATACGTTGTTGTACTCAACTTGATAAGGTTGATGTAGCTAAATTGTTTTTGGAATCATTTTTTTTGAACCTCTGACTTTTTGAGTGAACCTTATTTAGGAGGATTGTTTTAAAAATAGGGCGAGGAAGCAATGCCATTAAGTTAAGGGTTTAATAAATTAAAAACCATTGAGTTAAAGCCGAGAAAAATCTGCTCTTTTTGTATCGACTGAGACACAATACTAAATGGTTGAAGTTAACGAAAAATTATTTCAGAACTTAAGTCAATTATTCGTCATACGATTAATAATTCTGAGCTTTGTGCATTGTTTACAAAATCGTCAGATGACTTTAAGAATAAGCTAAAACTCGAACGGTTAGTTTACTTTATTATAAACTTGCCCAAACGAAGTTTATGTATAGAACTTAACGATTTTTTCGATTTGATTTGAGAATCTAGTTGTCAAACAAAAAGTGCATTTATTCAGAAGCGCAATAAATTACAGCCACTGTTTTTAAAAGTGCTGAATGCCTCATTGGTTCAAGGTTTTTACAATCATTACTGCAATAAGCTTAAGCGTTGGAGAGGTGTTAGATTATTGGCAGTAGATGGTAGCACCATATTTTAGTTGATAAACCCGATGTGTTTCAATACTATGGAATGCAGCGCAATCAGTATGGTTTTGAACCAATGGCACGTGTAATGCAAACCAACTACATACTCAAAGAAATAATTGTACACGATAGTTTACATCACATAAAAACTGGAAAACAATCTATCATCACAAACAATATCCAACATTTATTTGAAGCTAGCATTACACTTTTCGACCTTGGTTTTCCAAGCTATTAACTAATGTGTTTGATTATGAATCAAGAGAAGTCACGCCATTTTATAATGCGCTGTAAAGTGGACTACAATAATGAAATAAAGGCATTTATGAAAAGTAAACGTAAAGATGTCGTTATTGAACTAACACCAACTGCTTATGCAATAAAGTCTTTACATAGCAAGGGGTTTATTATATTAATTCAAACAAAATTAAAAGTGCGCGCTGTTAAAGTAAAACTATTAACACGAGGAACGGAAGTACTACTTATGAACCTGTTTAATCAAAAAGAATTTACAATAAATGACCTTAAATATTTATACGGATTGCGTTGGGGAATTAAGACCATTTATGGGTTATAAAAAAACCACTACAATTAGTACAATTTAGTGGACATCTTCTAATCTCTATTCAGCAAGAGCTTGAAGCAACTATGTTTGTGAAAAATCTTCAAAGTATTATTCAAAATCAATGCATTCAAACTTATGAAAATAAAAACCATCCTCGATAAAATAACTACAAAATCAATCACAATGTGAGTATTGGTGTTTTAAAGAACAAAATTATTAAGTTGTTCGTAAACGAACACCCATATGAAATAATGCAACAACTAGAACATATCTTTATTAAAAACATTGAACCAATAAGGGCTAGCAGGATATATAAAAGAGTTTTGAAAATAAAGTAAAGAAGAGGAAAATACAGAACACTAACTAACTATAAAAGAGCTGCTTAAGCGATTAACTTAATGAAACTCCCCCGCAAAACGGTAGCGGTCATGCAAAAAAAATAGACACGATTAAACCTTGAAGAGCATTGAACATCTAACCGCTACAAAGAAATAAATGAAATGAAAAATATATGTAGCATATTAGTAACTCTTTTGAGTTTTACATTTATTGTCAATGCACAGTCGTTTGAACCTGTTTTAGCAAATGAACTGCAAAACAAAATTGACAGTATCAGGACGGCAAACAATTTAAAAGGCATTTCAGCATGTGTAATTTATCCTGGAGTTGGAACATGGAAAGGTGTGACAGGAATTTCACATACTGGTTTTACTATCACTTCCGACATGGAATTTGGAATAGGCAGTAATACAAAACTATTTACAGGAGTTCTACTTCTAAAATTAGCAGAAAACAATATAATTAATCTTGACGACTCAATTTATCAATATGTGCCAAATTTCAACAATGTTAACCCTAATATAACTATACGTCAACTTCTCAATCATACAAGCGGTTTGGCAGATGTAAATAATGTTATTGGATATTCGGACTCAATTTTAACAAACCCTAATCGCATTTTCACGCCAACAGAAGTAATGTCTTGGGTTGGCACTCCTTTGTTTGCTGCTGGAACTAGTTGGAATTACTGTAATACAAATTATATTCTAGCAGGCATAGTTGCAGAAAGCGCAACAGGGCAAAGTTTTGGTCAACTTCTAAGAAATAGTATTCTTTCTCCTTTGCAACTTGACAGTACATTTTTAGGTGTTTATGACAGCGTTCTATATACTATAGCTCATCCATGGCAAGGTGGAGTAGACAATTTTTCAACACCAAGAAAAGCACTTAATAGTGTTGCATGGTCAGCTGGTGCTATGTATTCGACATCAGGAGAAATGGCAAATTGGTATCATTCGCTTATGAATGGTCAAGTATTAAATCAGAACTCTTTTAATGAACTAACTACATTTGTTGGTTCAGGCAATTATGGAATTGGACTTTACAGCACAAATGTGCTAGGCAGAACAGTATGGCAGCACGGTGGAACTATTTGGGGCGGATATAATTCTTCTATGGTATATGACACTGCAACAGGAATAATTATTTGTGTTCTTATCAATCAACTCCCTGCCCAAGCTTTTCAAGTTTCCATTCAGTTACTTTCCACTTTAATAAATAACCCTGTTGGACTTTCCGAAAGTACAATTTCTGAAAAACTGATTACAGTTTATCCAAATCCAACTAATGGACTTGTCCATATTGAAATACCAAACCAAACTATTCAGCGTATAAAGGTTTATGACTTACAAGATCAGTTAATAAAAGAGACAACCGAAAGCCAGTTAGACCTTTCAAACGTATCGAATGGAACGTATTTTATAAAAGCTCAAACAAAACAAGGTTTCTACAGCTACAAACTCATCAGACAATAAACCTATGACTTGTACGAACAGAGAAGCATAAAACGCGAACAGCACCTGCCCAAAATGCGGGGTTTAGCTTCGCTGATTTTCAATTAGTGTTCCAACGAAAGTTTTGTGGTGAAAGTACCGCCCATCGCCAATCTGCAAACCGATAAAGTTTTATTAACGCATCGGTAAATCAATAATCAACAACTCTGATTTTTCTTGATTTGATGTAATATTAAAATTATCAGTGTCCCATATTCCAATAGCATCACGTCTATTCAAAACTTCACCATTAATCGTAAATGAACCTTCAATTATCATTATATAGGCACCATTTTCATGGTGCTTTATCTTATAATTAGTTTCAAAGTCTTTATCAAATTCACCTAAATGAAACCATGCTTCTTGATGAATCCATAAAATTCCATCATTATTTTTTGGTGAAACCACAAGTTGTAATTTGTTTTTTCTTTCTAATGCATTAAAACTTTGTTGGTCATATCTTGGTGTCACATTTTTTTCATTGGCAAAAAGCCAAATCTGAAATAGCCTTACTTCCTTTTCTGCACTCTTATTATATTCACTATGCAAAACACCAGTGCCTGCGCTCATAACTTGTACATCGCCTTTTCTTATAACTCCAATATTACCCATATTGTCTTTATGTTCTAATTCGCCTTCTAATGGTATGGTTATTATTTCCATATTGTCATGAGGATGCATTCCAAATCCGCCGCCCCCGCCAATAATATCATCATTTAGAACACGAAGTGCTCCAAAATGAATTTTTTCTGGGTTATGATAATTTGCAAAACTAAAACTATGCTTAGCATTAAGCCATCCATGATTAGCGCTTCCGCGTGATTCTGATTTATGTATTACAAAATTTGACATGTAGTTTATTTATTATTTACTGACAAATATAAATAAATTTTTAAAATTAGATGTTATAACATATATTTGTCGAAATATTTAAATAATAATAATAATGAAAAAAATTTTAATGTCTGCTTTAGCAATGTTTACAATGCTTGCAGTAAATGCTCAAACTAATTGGAGTGTTGATAATGGACACTCAAATGTTAAGTTTACAGTAACTCACATGATTGTTTCAGAAATGGAAGGTTATTTTAAAACATACAGTGGAAAAATAACATCAACAACAGATGATTTTCAGGATGCAAAAATTGAATTTACAGTGGATGTGAATAGCATTAATACTGATGATGAAAAGCGTGACGGACATTTGAAAAGTGATGATTTTTTTAATGTTGAAAAATTTCCAACAATGAAATTTAAAAGCACATCTTTCAAAAAAGTGAATGGTAAAAATTACGTGCTTGAAGGTGAATTAACAATAAGAGACGTTACTAAAAAAGTAAAGTTTGATGTTGTTTATAACGGAACAGCCAAAGATCCTTGGGGTAATACAAAGGCAGGTTTTAAGATTAAAACGAAAATTAATCGTTTCGATTATGGCTTAAAATGGAACGCTGCTGTTGAAGCAGGAGGATTAGTAGTTAGTAACGAAGTAGAAATTGCAGTTAACTTAGAATTAAAGAAAAACTAATTGTCAAATTTAATTTTTAAAAGGCCTCGAAGTATTTCGGGGCTTTTTATTTTTTCACATAATCAATATTATAATGCAAGCCAATACTTTCCTTACGCTGCATGGCTTGTTTAATAACTATATAGCCAACTTTTATCATGTTTCTTAGTTCGCACAAATCAGAAGATACTGTACTCCTTTCATATAGATCCTCAGTTTCGGTATGCAGTATTTTCAATCTATCAAATGCTCGCTTCAACCTTAAATCAGAGCGCACAATACCAACATAATTTGTCATAATTCCTCTCAACTCCTGCAAACTTTGAGTGATTAATACCATTTCTTCGGGGCTTGTTGTACCCTCTGCATTCCATTCAGGAAGTCCTTCACAAAAACTATTGTTTTTGATACTCTCTATGCTATCTATAGCAGCCCTATGAGCATATACTAAAGCTTCAAGTAATGAATTACTCGCCAATCTATTGGCTCCATGTAAACCCGTACTTGAACATTCTCCGGCTGCGTATAAATTCTTTATGCTAGTTCTACCATTCATATCCACTTTTATTCCTCCGCACTGGTAGTGGGCTGCAGGCACTACAGGTATATAATCTTTCATAATATCTATTCCCAATGAATGGCATTTGTTATAAATATTTGGAAAATGCTCAATAAAAGATTTTTTTTCAAGGTGCCTACAATCCAAATAAACATAATTATCACCACGCATTTTCATTTCATTATCTATTGCTCTTGCAACAATATCACGTGGAGCTAAACTTTTTCGAGAATCATATTTGTGCATAAACTCAACACCATCAGCTGTTTTTAAAACGCCTCCATGTCCTCTTACAGCCTCCGAAATTAAAAAAGAAGGATGTTCATTTGGGTTGTATAATGCAGTTGGATGAAATTGAATAAACTCCATTCCTTCTATTTTTCCTTTTGCCCTATATACCATTGCAACACCATCACCTGTAGCAATGCTAGGATTTGTAGTTGCCTGATAAATAGTTCCTGCACCTCCTGTGCACATACAAATAGCCTTTGCCCTGATGGTTTCAACAATTTTTGTTTTAGAGTTTAAAGCATAAATTCCAAAACATTCTATGCCATTTGTTTTACTATTTACATAGGCGCCTAAATGATGTTGCGTTAGAATATCTACAACAAAATAATGGTCGAATATTTTAATATTTGGATGGTTATGTATTTGACTTAACAGTGCACGTTCAATCTCAAAGCCAGTATTATCTTTATGATGCAAGATTCTGTGCTCTGAGTGTCCACCTTCTTTCACAAGGTCATATCCTCCATCTTCTCTTTTATCAAATGCGGTACCCCATTCAATAAGTTCTTTTACCCTTTCGGTAGACTCTGTAATGACCATTCTTACTACTTCTTCATTACAAGCTCCGTCGCCTGCAATTAAGGTATCTGCAATATGCTTTTCGAATGAGTCATTTTTATACATCACGGCGGCTATTCCGCCTTGTGCATATTTCGTATTGGTTTCATCATCATTTGCTTTAGTAATAATATAGACATTTCCATAAGATGCTACTTTTAGCGCATAACTAAGCCCAGCAATGCCACTTCCAATTACTAAAAAATCAACTTTATGCTGCATATTTTTGTTTATACAATAATAAGTTGTTTTTGTTTATAAATACATTCAATCAATTATTTATTTTATTTGTAAAATGAATGATTTGCTTTATAAAATAGCGGTAACATGTTTGCCAATGATTGGCGATGTAAATGCTAAAAAACTTATTGCATATTGCGGAAGTTGTGAAGAAGTTTTCAAGAAGAATAAATTACAATTAACCAAAATTCCAGGCATTGGAGATGCAATTGCCTCTGCTATTATTGCCGAATTTAACAATGCTCTAAATAGGGCAGAAGAAGAGTTGCTTTTTATAGAAAAACATAAAATAGAATGTCTATTTTTTTTAGATTCAAATTATCCGAATAGATTAAAACATTGCTCAGATAGTCCAGTTTTACTATATCATAAAGGCAATAGTAATTTTGGAAATCAAAAGTGCATAGCTATTGTCGGAACTAGGAACGCAACTGAAAACGGAAAAAGAATAACAGAAAAAATTATTGAAGAAATTGCCATTCATAATCCTTTAATTGTAAGTGGCCTGGCTTATGGCATTGATATTTGTGCGCATAAAGCAGCATTAAAAAATGGCTTGCAAACTACGGCAGTTTTAGCTCACGGATTGGATAAACTTTATCCAACCCAGCATAAAGACACAGCTAAAATTATGTTACAAAATGGAGGCTTATTAACTGATTATGTAAGCAACACAAAGCCTGATAGAGAAAACTTTCCAAGTCGCAACAGAATTGTTGCAGGAATGGTTGATGCTGTAATTGTTATAGAAGCAAGTAACAAGGGTGGTGCGTTAATAACTGCTGAAATTGCTAATAACTATAGTAGAGATGTGTTTGCTTTACCTGGCCGAATTGACGATGTTTACTCTCAAGGTTGTAATAAATTAATAAAACAAAACAAAGCATCGTTAATTGAGTCAGCAGAAGACATAGCATATATTTGTGGTTGGCAACAAACAAAAACAAAACAGAAAAAGCAGCAAGAACTCTTTATAGAATTAACGCATGAAGAGAAAATAATAATTGATATTTTGACTCATAAAAGTAACTCATCTGTTGATGATTTATCTTTAACTTCAAATTTTACAATGGGAAAACTTTCAGGTATCTTATTAAATTTAGAGTTTAAAAATCTAGTAAAATCATTGCCAGGTAAAATTTATACTTTAGCAAACTAAATATTATAATGATTGTAGTTACAGGCGCAGCAGGATTCATTGCAAGTTGTTTAGTCTCTGAATTAAATAACAGAGGTATTTTTAATTTAGTCCTTGTCGATGATTTTTCAAAGCATCAAAAAGATAAGAATTTAGAACAAAAAAAGTACTTACTAAAAGTAGAAAGAAGTCAATTTTTTAATTGGCTTCATGAAAATAAATCTACAATAAAATTTGTATTTCACTTAGGCGCTAGAACTGATACAACTGAACAGAATGTTGAAATATTTAATGAATTAAATCTAAATTATTCTCAAAAAATTTGGCAGATTTGCACCGAAAATAAAATTCCTTTAATTTACGCCTCTAGCGCTGCCACCTATGGCAACGGAGAATTTGGTTACAACGATGACCACGATATTATCAATGATTTAAAGCCTTTGAATCCTTACGGTGATTCAAAAAACGACTTTGATAAATGGGTTATTAATCAACAAAGTACGCCTCCATTTTGGGCTGGCCTAAAGTTCTTTAATGTTTATGGCCCTAACGAGTATCATAAAGGAAGAATGGCTTCAGTTATTTTCCACTCATATCATCAAATAAAAAATGTTGGTACAATAAAATTATTTAAATCTCACAATCCAAAGTACAATGATGGCGGGCAAATGCGCGACTTTATTTATGTTAAGGATTTAATTTCTATCTGTATTTTTCTTTTTGTTCAGCAAAATAAATCTGGCATTTATAATGTAGGAACCGGCAAGGCAGAAACTTTTCTAGAACTTGCGAATTCTACTTTTTTAGCATTAGGTATTAAGCCAAACATTGAGTTCATCGACACACCAATTGATATTCGTGACAAGTATCAATACTTTACTGAGGCTCGTATGAGTAAGTTGAAAGAAGTTGGATATAAAAATGATTTCTATTCTTTAAGACTAGGAGTAGAAGATTATGTCAAAAATTATCTTGTAACAAATAATTATTTTTAAGAATATTATTCCTATCCAAATTTTGATTCCAAATTTTATAAAAAATAACCATAGATTATTTAAGCTATTTAAATTTTGCGTAGTAGGAGGCAGTGCTTTCTTAACAAGTATTATTATTTTTAATGTCTTAAAAAACTATATTCCTTTTTTCGAAAAATATTTGGGATTTGCCTCAATAATCGGGGATGTAAGTGGACTTATTTATGGCTTTTATATCAATAAACATTGGACATATTCTACTCAGAAAAAAGAAGGCGAAAAATATTTTTTTAAGTATTTTTTATTATACACATCAACAATTTTTCTTAATTGGATATTACTGAAATTTTTCTTGTGGTTCCTCATAAACTATAATATTTTAAACGAAAGTATAAATCATAATATTACAGAAAATGTAGCAAAAATAATGGCTACAGCAATAACAACACTAATTAATTTTGTTGGCACAAACTATGTTATTTTTAGTCATGACGATGAGCACGCATAATTTTAAGTAAATCATCAGATAGTATTCATACATACTAAATTTATAGTTTAACTTATTCTTGTAAAAATTTCAATTGCTTTTATTACCTTTGGCCGCCATATTTAATTGGTAATTAGATTTTTACAAATGCAAAAAGAGTATGATGTAATAGTAGTAGGTGCTGGACATGCAGGTTGCGAAGCGGCAGCAGCAGCAGCTAATATGGGTAGTAAGGTGTTACTCATTACTATGAATATGCAAACCATTGCGCAAATGAGTTGTAACCCTGCAATGGGTGGAATAGCTAAAGGCCAAATTGTTCGGGAAATAGATGCAATGGGAGGGTATAGCGGTATTGTTAGTGACCGCAGTGCAATACAATTTAGAATGTTAAACCTCAGTAAAGGTCCTGCTATGTGGAGCCCACGTTGCCAAAGCGATAGAATGCGATTTGCTGAAGAATGGAGAAGTATGTTAGAGTTAACACCTAATGTAGACTTTTGGCAAGACATGGTTGCCTCTTTAATTATCAAAAATGAAAAGGTTTGCGGAGTAGTTACATCAATGGGCTTAGAATTTAAGGCAAGAGCAGTTGTACTTACAAATGGCACTTTTCTAAATGGAATAATTCATATTGGTGAAAAGCAATTTGGTGGTGGAAGAACAGGAGAAAAAGCGGCTACCGGAATAACAGAACAATTAGTCTGTTTAGGCTTAGAATCCGGAAGAATGAAAACTGGAACACCGCCAAGAATTGATGGTCGCAGTCTTGACTATTCTAAAATGGAAGAGCAGCATGGCGATGAAAATCCTGGTAAATTTAGTTATACTGATACCATACCTTTAACCGAACAGCGTTCATGTTGGGTTACCTATACAAATGATGATGTACATGATATTTTAAGAACTGGATTTGAAAAGTCTCCAATGTTTGCAGGCCGCATACAAGGATTAGGACCAAGATATTGCCCAAGTATTGAAGATAAAATTACTCGTTTTGCTGAACGTAACAGACATCAATTATTTGTTGAACCAGAAGGTTGGAATACCTGTGAAATTTATCTGAACGGATTTTCAACTTCCTTACCAGAGGATGTTCAAATAAAAGCAATGCAATTAATTCCTGGTTTTGAAAAAGCTAAGATGTTTAGACCTGGTTATGCTATAGAGTATGATTATTTCCCACCTATGCAGTTAGACTTAACCTTAAAAACTAAGCTAATTGATAATTTATATTTTGCGGGTCAAATTAATGGCACAACAGGATATGAAGAGGCAGCATGTCAGGGTTTAATGGCGGGTATAAATGCTCATTTAAAAATTAATGAACGTGAACCTTTAATTCTTTCTAGAAGCGAGGCTTATATTGGTGTATTAATTGATGACCTGGTAACAAAAGGAACAGAAGAACCATATCGCATGTTTACTTCACGTGCCGAGTATAGAATTTTGTTGCGACAAGATAATGCAGATGTGAGGCTTACTCCTAAAATGCATGAAATTGGTTTGGCTTCTAAAAGTCGACTTGAACGTGTGAATGAAAAAATAAAAAGCAGCAGTGACATCATTAAATATTTCAAAAATAAAAGCATTGCTCCTGAAGATTTTAATAATCGATTAGAAGAATTGGAATCTGCTCCTATTATTCAGAAGGTTAAAGCATTCGGAATATTGGCGCGCCCTAATTTAAGCATTCATGAGTTTATAAATAACATACCTGAAGTTGCAAATGACTTAAGTATTTATGACCAAGAAACACTTGAGCAAGCCGAGATATTGATGAAGTATGAAGGTTATATTGAGAAAGAACGGGAGTTTGCCGAGAAACAAACTAGGCTTGAATATGTAGCCATTAAAGATGAGTTTGATTATAAAAATATTGTTTCGCTTTCAGCAGAAGCAAAAGATAAACTTACCAAGATAAAGCCACGCACATTAGGCCAAGCAGCAAGAATAAGCGGTATTACCCCAAGCGATATTTCTGTATTAATGATTTACATGGGAAGATAAGTAATCAAATATCAAAAAGGCATAAATGCCAATGAAATCAAATGATTCAAGCTGATTATTTGTAAAATAAATGCCAATAATATCTGAATCTATTACGTTTTTCTGCATTTAAGTTCAAGGCTCAACTGGCCTCATTTTTTCTGGTTTTTCAAAACAATTAAATTGCGTTAAGCCATGTAGGTAGTTCCGAAGGATGAGGAAATCACCTACATGGTAGTAATTTTATTGGATTGAAAAATTGCGACCGTAGGAGCAAAAGAAACAATGAAGCCTTGATTTTTGTTACTTTTCATTAAGGAAAAGTAAGATTAAATTTCATAATGACTTTATTAAGGACAACTAATTGATAAGTCTTATGCAAACTTTTTCTCGAAGGCTTGCATCACCTCAATCAACACTTTCACGCTTTCTACAGGTAAAGCATTATACAAAGAGGCACGATAACCACCAACGTCTCTATGGCCATTAATACCGCTAATTCCTGCATCTTTTGTCATCTTACCAAAGTCTGCTTCGTGCGCTGATCCTTTTTCGGTATGAATAAAATTTACATTCATCCAACTGCGGTCTTCAGTAGCTACAGTTCCAACAAACATTGAGTTGCGGTCAATTTCAGAATAAAGCAAACTTTGTTTTTCTTCATTAATTTTTTCAATCCAACTGGTACCGCCGTTATCTTTTAACCACTTCATGGTCAACATACTTACATATACAGGAAATACAGGAGGAGTATTATACATGCTTTCTCCTTTAATGTGCACATTATAGTCGAGCATACTTAGCATTTTACGACTAGTTTTACCTAATACATCTTTGCGAACAGCAACCATTGTTGACCCTGCAGGACCCATATTTTTTTGAGCACCTGCATAAATCAATGCAAACTTTTTTCCATCAATAGGTTTACTAAATATATCACTACTCATATCGCAAACCAAATTTACTTTTGTTTCTGGAAAGGATTTTAATTGTGTACCAAAAATTGTATTGTTAGATGTAATATGCAAGTAATCTAAATCGGTAGGAATATCATAGTTCTTAGGGATATATGAAAAGTTTTTATCTTCGGATGAAGCCAATATATTTGTATTGCCAATCATTTTCGCCTCTTTTATTGCTTTAGTAGCCCAAACTCCTGTATTTAAATATCCAGCAGTTCCTTCGGCTCTTAATAAATTATAAGGTACCATAGCAAATTGTAAACTTGCCCCACCTCCTATAAATATTACTTCATAGTTGTCGTCAAGCATGAGTAATTCTTTAACCAAGCTGCGTGCTTCATCCATTACAGCTATGAAATTCTTACTTCTATGAGAAATTTCTAAAAGCGATAAATCTAAATTATCGAAATTGAGAACCGCCTCTGATGCTTGTTTTAAAACTGACTGAGGAAGTATTCCTGGACCTGCGCTAAAGTTATGTACCTTCATATTTATTATTTTTTTGAAATGCAAACCTACATGATTTTACCAATTGAAAAAAGGTGAATTTTCGAAAAGTTTTTTTTCATCAAAAATTTATAAACCTTAGCGTTTTGATAATTAATAAATGAGTAAAATAAAATTCTATTTCAATACCAAATCGCTTACCTATGAGCAGGTACAGCTTAAGTTTTGGGATAGGTTTAAAAAAGCACTCACCTATGTTGCTACAGGATTAGTTTTCGCTGCTATTACAATGCTCATAGCATACAATTTTTTTAGTTCACCAAAAGAAAAACGGTTGAAACGAGAAATAGAACAGCTTAATTATCAATATGAAGTTTTAGACCAACGACTTATGCAAATGAATGTTGTGTTAAGCGATATTCAGGAAAGAGATAATAACATTTATAGAACAATTTTTGAAGCTGAACCAATCAATAATCAAACAAATAGCAAAAACCTTGTAAGTGCCGAGCGCTATAGGTATTTAGATAATTTTGATAACTCGCAACTAGTTATTGAAACCACAAAAAAATTCGACTTATTATCAAAGCAAATGTATTCTCAGTCATTGTCATTTGATGAAGTTGTAAAGTTGGCTAGAAATAAAAAAGTTTTATTGGCTTCACTACCTGCAATACAGCCAATATCAAATAAAACATTAAAACAAATGGCTTCAGGCTTCGGTTATAGAATTCATCCAATTTACAAAACACAAGATTTTCATCCTGGAATTGATTTTAGTGCCTCTCAAGGCACTCCAATATATGCTACCGGTGATGGAGTAATTGAGCGTGCAGATAATTTAGTGCAAGGTTATGGCAACCACATAGTAATAAATCATGGTTTTGGTTTTGAAACGCTTTATGGTCACATGAGTAAATTTGCAGTAAGGGCTGGGAAAAAAGTAAAAAGAGGAGAGATTATCGGATACGTTGGCAGTACAGGACTTTCAACGGCTCCACACGTACATTATGAAGTTATAAAGAATGGCGAAAAAATAAACCCAATCAATTATTTTTATAACGATATTTCACCTGCACAATACCAACAATTAATTGAATTGGCGTCAAGGGCTAACCAATCATTTGATTAGAAGTATTTTTTATTTATTGGGTTTATTATTCAATTTAGATACAAACAATTGGTTATTATAATTATTACATTTGATGACAATACAGGCAATTGATTTTATGTAAATTATATTTATGAGAGTGAAAGTAAATAAACTATTATTATTTTACTACTTGCTTTTTTCATTGTCAAGTACCCATGCTCAATTTGTTGATATTACTCAAACTGAGCCATTTGCTAATCCTGCTTCGGTATGTGCTGGAGGTGTATTAACTTTTCGACTTAATAATTTACAAAATTTAAATCCGGGAAGTATTATCACGATGGAGTTATCTAACTCATCAGGTGGTTTTCCTGGTACTATTCTAACTACTATTGAATATAGCTTTAATAATATTACTTGGACTACTGGTAATTATATTTGGACTTCGAATGTTTCAAACTCATATATCAGGGTTAATATTCCCGTTACTGCCATTCCAGGCAACGGATACACTGCTCGTGCCGTTAGTTCTAATCCGAACGTTAGCGGAGGAAATAATAATGGTTCAATTACAATTACTGCACCTATTGTTACAATACCAAATGTAGCACCTAATTCAAACGGCACTAACCAGTGGTATGGTCACGTTTATTCTTGGACTCCAACATCTGGCTCTCAACTGAACACACCGGCATTGGTAGCTGCTCAAACTTTTTTTTCTACAACTAATTATAAAGGGCATGTGGTAAAAAACAATTTAAGCTTTGACGATAATTTTGGAAGTAGTGGTTTTCTTGGTTCATCAAATTTTTATAACCAAACAAGCATTAGTTGTGGAAATAATTTGAGTAATAATTTCAGTATACGATATATGCGTACAGAAAATTTTGCACCAGGCAGGTATTCACTATCTATACAAGCAGATGATGGTATGAGGCTTAGTATAGATGGTGGAGTTACTTGGTTGTTGAATAGTTTTATTGAACAGCAATATAGCCAAAGTCTGCAAACAACCAATACATTAAATCCAACCGGAATTTGTTTGAGTGGGAATGTAAATTTGGTTGTTGAATATTTCCAAAGACCAGCACAAGCTAGAGCTACTGTTACAATTACTCAACTGGTTTCTACAATTAATACGCCTGTAAATCAAAATATTTGTGCAGGCCAAAATGCAAGCTTTGATGCAACTTGCTCCGAAGCTGGTGCAACTTATCAGTGGCAATACTTTGATGCAACAAATTTGGTTTGGATTAATGTGCAAAATACTCCTCCCTATTCTGGGGCAAATGCCCCAATCTTAAATATTAATAATGTTTCATCAAATCTAAATGGAATACAATACCAATGCTTGGTTACTAATTCATGCCCGAACCCTATTCCATCTTCAACTGCAACATTAAATGTATCTGGCGGGAACTCTTCATTCACTGTTCAACCTATAGATGCAACAATATGCGTAAATGGCAGTACAACTTTTCAAGCAATATTCTCAGGCACCAATCCAAGCTATCAATGGTTGTATAGTATTGATGGTGGGGTTACTTTTTCTAATGTAACTAATGGAATTAATTTTTCTAGTGTAACCTCATCAACATTGAATTTAAATAATATACCATCTTCATTTAGTGGTTATTTATTTTTCTGTTCTTCTTTAGGGAGTTGCGGTAATAATGTGTTAAGCGATACTGTTGCATTAACGGTAGGAGGAGCTAATCCTATTATTACTGCACAACCTTTTCCTATAAATAGCTCAGTTTGTAATGGGCAAAGCACTCAATTTACGATTGGTACCGCTGCAACTTCTATGTTTTGGCAGTACAGCACAGACGGTGGATTGACATTTCAAGATATTAGTTCAATAGCTGGAATTGCAGGCACAACTACAACAACTTTAACAATAAGTCCAGTTAATCAATCCATGAACAACTGGTTATTTAGATGTCGTTTGCCAGGCTGTAATACCGATGTTTTTTCAAATTCAGTTACTCTTCAGGTAACTCCATCACAAACAATTATTACACAACCGAATTTAATTAATCCAATTTGTACTGGTGCAAATATTTCGCTGTCAGTAATGGCAAATGGCGCAACAACCTACCAATGGTTTATTACCACACAAGGTGTAACAACTGCAATTGCAAATAATAGTATTTTTTCGGGAGCAAATTCTAATACCCTTAATATATCTAACATACCAATACAGCTTGATGGTTCTCAGTTGTATTGCAGTATTGGAGGTGCATGTAACATAACAATTAACTCTGATACGCTTACAATTAACTTAAATATTAACCCAACAATTACGCAGCCAACAAATAAAACAGGATGTATAGGCTCTAATACAAATTTTACGGTTAGCACAACAGCTACAAATGCCACTTACCAATGGTATTTGAGCACCGATAATGGTATAAATTATAATGTGGTTTTAAATAGCGGTCAATACTCAGGAGCAAATAGTAATAGCTTAAGTATTTCAAATTTGACACAACTTAACGATAGTACTTTTTTTTATTGCATTATTACTGATGCTTGTAATGCTACCATAACAACTAATAGTGCAATATTAATTATTGATGACGGAGTAGTAGGTTTTGGATTTCAACCTACACCAAAAACTGTATGCGAAGGTCAAACCGTTTCATTTAGTTGTACTTCAAATAATGCACTTACCTTTCAGTGGCAAGTTGGCGTAAATGGTGTATTCTCGAACCTTATTAATAACTTCAATTTTTCTGGTTGTTCAACAAATATTCTCACAATAAATAATGCCTCTCTAAACTTTAATGGTAATACCTACCGTTGTATAATATCATCTTGCGGTTCATCAATTAATAGTATAGATGCCAGTCTTACGGTTAAGCCTAAAGTTGTAATTGTTACACAACCTAATCAAATAAAACTTTGCTTAAATGAAATTGCGCAATTAAGTTTAACAGCAATTGGGAATGGTTTAACATATCAATGGCAAATTAAGAATACAGGAGGTTCATTTTCTAACATAGCATTAAACAACACTTTGTTTTATGGAATTAATGGGCCTATAATAGAAGTAACAGCAAACCTAACATTGCAGGGGAAAGTAATACGATGTTTAGTTACAGATTCATGTGGTGCTGCAATTAGTAGCGAAGTTTCTATTTTAATTACTGAACCCCCAAGAGTTAATATACAACCAAAATCTGAGTCTACCTGTGAAGGTAAAAATGTTTATTTTACTTTTGATATATATGGCGATAGCCTTAATTATGAATGGTATTTTCGGACAGATAGTAATTCTAATTTTAAGAAAGTAACTCAGAGTACATTGCAATATGATAGCGCTAATTCAAGAATATTACAAGTAAAAAATGTAATGTTAGAAAACGATGGCTATCAATTTTATTGCACAGTTGCATCCTGCAATCAGCCTTTGCGTTCTGATACAGTAACCTTAAAAGTTAAAAATAAAGTGATACCTGTTTTTATTCCCACTTGTTTTACTCCTAATGGTGATGGCTTAAATGAAGTATTAGAATTTGTTGGTATAAAAGATACAGAAATTGAAGGAAGTATATACAATAGATGGGGCCAGAAAATATTTGATTTTTCAAAGTACGAACCTATTTGGGATGGAAGGTATTTAAATGCAAAAGTTCAATCTGGAACATACCCTTATGTTATTACCAATATTGGTAAAGGTTGCTCAGGCATTATTACGCAAGGCTATATAGATGTGATTAGATAAACGTAATTG